>JBGTIL010000138.1:0-5201 GCA_041745695.1 Chitinophagaceae bacterium
TGTTCTGCCTATGAAAACGTCCTGAGTTAGGAAACTCAGGACAGCGGTCGTTTATAAATTGAAACGGTCTGCTAATAGCTAAGTGGGGCTCCTGCTACCTGAAGCGTCTTCAAAATTTAGGCGTCGCTGTCCTGAGTTTGCTAACACAGGACAATCTCAAATTTGCGACCACGATATGCGCGGTAACGCAGTCTTCCGTCCTATGTACCATTCCCATTTTCTGTTCTGCCTATGAAAACGTCCTGAGTTAGGAAACTCAGGACAGCGAGGAAACTCAGGACAGCGAGGAAACTCAGGACAGCGAGGAAACTCAGGACAGCAGTTTATTTACTGCGGCAACACACTGCTGCCTACGAGGACCGTACCGGTGGGATTTTTAATAATTGTCCTGCTCAGGTCTTCGCTCGCTTCCATGCCCCGGCCGCCGCGGATGTATTTATCGATCGTGGTGATGTGTACGATTGAGTCTGTATAAAATCGTTTACCTGCCTGGTCCCACCACATCTCTGAAGTAGTGAGCGTATCGCCTTTAATATTGATGATGCGCACGCTATCCCGAAGCAGGACCTTATTCTGCAATTCAAAATATTTGCCGTGACGCGCATCGAGCCAGCTTTCGCGTTTGCCGGAAGAATCGAAAAAATCAACGTGAACGGTTTTCGGAAATTCGACCAGCACCGTATCGATACCGTAACGCAGCATCAGTGGTGCTTTAAGGTTAGCTTTCATAGCACCGTTTTGGCTAAAGAGCATATTCACACCGATTACTTCTTCAACCATCGTCTCTTTGCGGGTCCAGGCGTCAATATCACGCTGATCATTTTCGCAGCCAGAAAACAACAGGCAGCTACCAAAAATAGCTGCCTGTAGTAGGAGGTAATGATGTAAACGGCGTTTAATCATATTTGCGTTTGGTAAACCAAAGGTCACTGAAGTTTAAACCTAGTGATACGCGAAACAAATTCTCTTTAAGCAGGTTTTCATTGTTGCCCCGCTTGTTGTATTCAAGCGCCAGGTTGATGATGGAAAACTGGTTCCTGCTGGAAGCATTGAAATTGGCGATGGGTAGACCCAATCCTGCAGAGGCACTCCAGGTGGGCAGGTTGCCTCCTGCGGTTATATAATCCGGACCAAAAGAGAGTCCGGCACGGTAAGCTACGTTGCTGAAGTAATTGCGCCCGGGTTTCGGACGGTACTGACCTCCAGAGCGAACTTGCCAGTTGGATTTCACGTTATCCTTCGCTCCGAAAAAGCGATACTCATCCCAGCCATTATACAGGAAATCGGCACCCAGCGACCAGCTTTTCTGCAAGGGGTCTCTCCCGTGTTCAATAACAAAGCCCATGGTAGAAGAAGCAGGATAAATCACTTCGCCTTTGATGCCGGTACGTTGTGATACACTATCCAGTTGCACATCCAGTCCGTCATTGTTACGTACAAAAGTTTCTTCCCGGAAGTCTTGCGATCCGTTGAGCTTTTGTTTCAGGTTTCCGGATAGTCCGAAGCGCACCAGGGTTTGTTTTGAAAGATCAATCTTATACTGCACACCTGCGTTCAGGAATACGTTTCCAAAAGAAGACGTAGTGGTTCTGCTTCCGTTATTATAATCAACGCTGTCGTTGGCGAAACCAACTTTGGTAGCGTTCTCGCGCTTTCCAAAAAGATAACCCAGGTTGACACCTACACTAAGATTGCCCAGGCGAAAGCCCGTTCCGATGCTTGGCAGGTAAGAGCCACCTTCGCCATTGTTCTCAACCAGCAGGCTGTCGATAGGGGTTCGGGTATTTTGCTGGATCTTATAACTAATCCGCGTCAGTGGACGCAGGCCAAAACTAAGCCCCCAATTTTTTTGGAGCGGCACGCCCACCTGAACGTAAGAAAACAAAGCATTGGAAGTGGTAAACTTGGCAACTTGGTTGGGACTCCGCAGGGTACGCGTATCAACGTTGACGCCCACATCAAGCAGGACCCGCCCGGAGACAGGTTTATTGCTGCGGGGGTCGACAAGCGTAAGAAAAGCAGCATAGGAGGCCGGGTTGGAAAAATTGATAGATAAGAAGTCGGCATAGCCAGCACTTACACCACCCATGCCCCGGTTAACAACGTTGGTATTAGGAACAACATCTCCAAGACCATAACGGGAATAAGGAGAGTTGTCTTGAGCCCACAGCAGCTGGGCGGAACCAAAAGCCAATGCAGTAATGAATATTCTTTTACACGTTCTCTTAAGCATGATTGATTTTACTGATGGCATACAAGCCTTTAAAAATGAGGTCGGGGTCTGCAAATATCTCGTTTTTTATATGAGGGGCAAGGAAGGGCAAATCACCCCCGGTTAAAACGACGTTAAATTTGCCGTATCTTTTTTTATATAAATCGATCATTCCGTCCAGCTCGCAAGCCATGCCCAGCACAACACCAGACTGTATATTAGACACAGTATCGTACCCTACAAGAGGCACATTCCAGGTTGCCGAAACGAGGGGCAAGGCAGCCGTATAATGCTGAAGCGATTTAAAGCGCATACCCATGCCCGGTGAAATGGAGCCGCCTATCAGCTGGTTTCTGCAGTTGATAAAATTGTAAGTGATGCAGGTGCCGAGGGCGATCGAAAAGTTGTTTAGCCCAGGGAAAAGGTCAACCGTTGCGGCAGCAATGGCAAGCCGGTCGGCACCTACAGTTTCGGGCTTTCCAACAGGAACGGTAAAAGCAAGCCGGGAAGCACTGGATAACTTGTGAAAGCGCGTGGTGCGCTGGAGTAGTTCTTCAATACCAGGCTGCAGTGGTATAACCGACGACAAAATTGAAAACGCAGGTGTGTGTTTCGTAATAAGCTCCTCCAACTGGTGCAGGGGATCATTATCGAATACAAAAACCTCTTTTATCCCGGAATCATTGATTACACATCCTTTCAAGCGGGTGTTTCCGAAATCGAGACAAAGGGTTGTAAGCATGTAAGCGGTTAGAGGTCGAAATTAAAGCTTGCAAGGTTTTTAAAATGACCATTCAGCTTTATTTTTTGTTTGAGCCCTTCCATCTGCGCTACCATGGGAATTACTTTGGCCAGGTGCAGCCTTAGGTATTCCTGTCGCTGTAGTTCGCTCACCAGGTTTAGCAGGTCGTATTCCTCCTGCACTGAGAGTCCGATGTGATGGGCTACGTCGTAGGAATTTAATTCTTCATCAGCCTTTTTAAAGTCTTTAGTGATATCCAACATCTTATGCAATTCGCGGATGCTGCTCATGAGCGCACTCATAATCTTCGGGCTGCCCCCGCCATGGTTAGCAGGGTAGTTTACAATGGCGCCGCAGTACAGTTTGTCGGGTATCTCTTTGATCACCTCCAGTATGCGAAATACTTTGTCGCCGCGGGTTTTGATATCCAGCTCGCCTGTTGGGTGTACATTGGTGATTTCTGTTACCTGCACCAGCGTTCCGTAGTCCTGCAACTTTTCATCAATGATAGCGGGGATACCGAATAATTTTTTTTGCTCGAAGCTCTCTGCAATCAGTTGTTTGTAGCGGGGTTCGAAGATGTGCAGGTTCAGATCTTCCCCTGGATACACGACTAGAGCCAGCGGAAATATGGGAATGAAATTGGTCATGGTTGGAGCATTGCAAATATGATGCACGACAGCGTAACAATGGCCTTGTTTCTGTTTCAGTATTTCCTGACCCAGGAGGGGCAGCCGGGCCTGGCGAATAAATCAGGCTTGTTCCCTTGGTTCGAATCCACATATTTTTGTCCCTTCTGTCTTGCAGGCAGGCAGTTACCAATTACACATGTGGCAAGCATTACTTCAACCGCTGACAGAGGGCAATACAAGTGCACTGGCGCGTAGTATTTCGTTAGTGGAAAACGAGTATGCTGGTTACGTGAACTTTTTGGAGTCCTTGCCTTCGGATGGTAAGGGGAAGATCATTGGCATCACAGGACCGCCCGGCGCCGGCAAAAGCACCCTTGTCAATGGTTTAATAGCCGAGCTGGTTGGGCAGCATTACAAAGTGGGCGTGTTGTGTGTTGATCCCTCGTCTCCTTTCAACCTGGGAGCAGTATTGGGCGATCGCATCAGAATGAGCGACTGGTACCTGCACCCACAGGTCTTTATCCGCTCGCTGGCAACGCGTGGGTCCATGGGCGGCCTTCATCCGAAGATCATTGAGATCACGGAATTACTGAAAGCTGCTGCGTTCGATTATATCATTATAGAAACTGTAGGC
The DNA here is from genome assembly GCA_041745695.1 of Chitinophagaceae bacterium. Classification (GTDB taxonomy): domain Bacteria; phylum Bacteroidota; class Bacteroidia; order Chitinophagales; family Chitinophagaceae; genus Flavisolibacter. The sequence continues at coordinate 4,221 of JBGTIL010000138.1, forward strand.
GTAGGACAAAGTGAAATAGAGATTGCAGGCCTGGCAGACACTACAGTTGTGGTGCTCGTACCTGAGGGAGGCGATGAGGTGCAGACCATGAAAGCCGGGTTGATGGAAATAGCAGACATCTTTGTGGTAAACAAGAGCGACCGGCCCGGCGCAGAGGGACTGGTAAGAGCGTTACAGCTAATGCTTTCAGGGGCTTTCCGCAACAGAAAGGAAGAAGTGCCCATTATCAAGACGGTAGCGCAGGAGGCGAAAGGCGTGCAACAGCTAATCGCCAGCATTCAATCACTACAGAACAGCATGCAGGTGAACGATAAACGCACCTGGTTGCTGGTAGAAAAAGCCTGGCAGATGATACAGCAACGTAAGATGGTAAATATATCCAGGGAGAAGCTCAAAACAGCCATTGAGAAAGAAAGCGGCAATGGCTTTCACCTGTTCCGTTTTATTGACAGTTATTTAAAAAATGGCTCTTACTGAAAAGCAGTACCATCCTTATTTAATATGAAGAAAGCAGACTTGCACCACTTTCCCAGGTTATTCCGCAATATCGCCAATTGGCCGGAATACACATTTTACAAGGGTGAAAGAAGCAAGCGTCCTCTGCAGTTTCGCACCCGGCCCAACGCCATTAGCTTTGAAGTTTCCGAGTCGCTGTACTGGGTTTTCAAAGAACTTTTTGTAGAAGATTTTTACAAGATCCAGGAGCTGACAAGCGCACTTCCGGCACACCCCGTGATCGTGGACATCGGTGCCAACGCCGGGTTCTTCGACATTCTCCTCCTGTCTAAGCTAAAGGGTGCCCGTATCTGGGCCTATGAGCCGCTGGCTTCTAACTGCAAGCTCATAGAAGCTACTATGCAACGAAATCAGTTGCTGCGCGAAGGTCTCCAGCTGTTTAATCTTGCCGTAACAGGCTTGAGCGTTGACAGTATAAAGTTGTATACAGAGAACACCGGGAGCAACTCAGAGATCGCGTCTGTC
>JBGTIL010000139.1:0-13374 GCA_041745695.1 Chitinophagaceae bacterium
GATAATCTAAGACACACTCCTGTTCCTTAAATGTTCCAGGTATCCTTCGCAGACTTTTTCTGTGAGCACTTCTATCACCTGTTCTGTCGACACCATATTGGTGTCCCAGAAACATTTGCCCGAAGGATCTATCACTACAGCAAAGGTTGCAGCGGTCTGCGGGGCGATGAAGTCCTCCTGAGGCTTGTTGAGCGGACCTTCGCCCACATCGTATTGTTTCTTACTGGAGAACTCCTGCATGGTCACCCGTCCTACCAACCAGGCATCGGCCTTGATCTTATCGGCAGTTTCTTCGAAGTAGATGTGTGGGTCTTTCAATCCCCAGATGTCTTGCTTGATGCGCCCATCAACAGAGCCGAGCATATGACAAATAACGTGAGGTTTCATAATTCAGAAGTTATTGGCAAAATGATATCCATTTCGCGATCGCAAATGTAACCGAATAACAATGACTTTTAGTTTGAAGAGAGGCCGTCACACGGCACACAAAACGCGCGCCGGGTGTAAAAGCAAATAACCCTGACGGCGCCGTGAAGCGCTGTCCGGGTTATTTTATTTGATGGTTTAATCAACGCGGTTTTTGGTTACTACCTACCGTAGAAACTAATGAGGTCCTGATGGAGTCGCTTCTTTCGCAAAGAAAGGACGGAGGGTGAACCATGCCAGTGCCGGAAAAAAATGCATAGGCACTGTGAGTCCAGGGAACAACTCGGGTGTTTCGATTTCCAGCGGCAGGATATAAGCGAGTGACCAGGTGATGCTCGCAAACGAAATAATTGAAAAAAGCAGGTTGAAAATGAGTTCACCTTTCCGGTTCAACCACCGAACCAGCCCCCAGTAAACAATCGCAGCAGACAAACAAACCCCTAGGTTGACGGCAAGCAGCAATGGAACAGTTACAACTTTTGTAAAATCTGCGTACGTTGCAAATTGATGGATGCGTTGGAAAACCAGGGCGCCTACGGCCGCCAATAACCCCGACGCCAGTCCCCAAAAAAATATACGCTTAAACATTCTTATTCTTTTGTAACAGGAACAGATAGATTGATCTTAAGGGTAGCAGGCACCTTCTCACTTTTAGGATCTCCGATTCCAAACTCATTTCTGTTTACATCGAAGCTGCCTGTGAAATTATTATTCTGGAAAGTGAATGGGAATGTGATTTCTTTTTGAACGCCATGCAATTCCAATACACCGCTAACCTGGTAGCCGGCTCCGGCGGCAGTGATCTGCTTTGAAGTAAACTTGATTACAGGGTACTTGGTTGCATCAAACCATTTATCACTTTTTGCATGGGTATTTTGCATACCATTACCGGTGTTGATCGTTGTTACGTCAACGGTAACATTAAAACTTGAAGCTCGCAGGTCTTTCTCGTCAAAGGCTACAGTACCCTGCAAACCTTTAAATACGCCATCGGGATGTCCGCTGGTGAAAGTGATTGCATAATCTTCGCTGATCTTCCATTTCGGAACACGCGCAACAGTAAAGGCAGATGCCGTTATAATAGCAACCGCAGCCAAAGGATAAAATACTTTTTTCATAATAAGTTTTACTAAGTGGTTTATAGAAATGTTTTCTGATTGAAACACGAAAATAATCACCCCTTCCAACTGGATGGAGCAAATGAGACGAAAGCTGAAATTACTGAGACGTAACGCCTGCCTGAACGCGGGCAAAAGCCGGGTGGCGCTGCGGGCATCAGATGTGTTTGGTTCTTACAAAGGATTCCACTGTCTCTTTGTAGTTCTCACCGATAGGCAGCTCGGTGGTGCCCAGGAAGATGCTGTTCTTTCTAACGGCAGTTACACCTGCCTTTGACAAGATATAGGATTTATGCACGCGGATAAATTTTTCAGCCGGAAGCTGTTCCTCGATCAACTTCATGGTCATCCTTGCAACGAGTGGGATACCGGAACTTATGAGGTGGATCTTGATATAATCTTTCAGACCTTCAATCCACAGGATGTCGGCGTACACCACTTTCAGCAGGCTATAGTCTACATTGATGAAAAAATATTCGCCGCCCACGGGCACCGGCGGTGTTCCTTCTTTTTGCTTCAGGCGATGAAGGTCGTGCGCTTTGTTGCAGGCTTTAACGAAGCGGTCAAAAGGCACCGGCTTTACCAGGTAGTCAACCACGTTCAATACATAACCTTCCAGTGCGTACTTTTCGTAGGCCGTAATTAAAATGAACATGCAGGAGGAAGGGCTGCTTTGAATAAATTGTAAACCCGTGAGTCCGGGCATCTGGATATCTAAAAATACAAGATCAATTTGCTCTTCCTGCAGTATTTTCATTGCAGCCAGGGGGCTGCTGCAAGCCGCTACCAGCTGCAGGTAGGGTACACGCTTAATGTTGTCTTCCAACAGCTCTAAAGCCAGTTCTTCGTCGTCTATTGCAATACAACGTAGCATTAATGCAAGTACAATTGAAGTGTAACCGAAAACCATCCGCCGGTTTTTTCAATCTGCAGGCGATGACTTTGATGGTATAATAAATTTAAGCGTCTTTTGACATTGTTCAAGCCGATACCGGAAGTTTTGTCCCTGGTTTCATTGATAGTGTCGCTGTACTTGTTCTTTACAGTAAACTCAAGCTTGTCTTTCTGCACCGTCAGATCGATGTCAATCCTGGCATCGTCTATAAGCCCCGTGCCGTGCTTAAATGCATTTTCAACGAAAGGAATCAGAAGCATGGGCTCTATGGTACATCCATCCTGCGCGGGGGGAAAGTTTACGTTGATCAGTATGTTTCTTCCAAACCGTTGCTTTTGCAGATCGATATAACTCTGCAGGTAATCTATTTCTTTTTCCAGTGGTACCTTGTCCTCATCAGTTTCGTACAACATGTAGCGGAGCAGGGACGAGAGCTTTATTAATGATGGTTCAAGTGCATCCGACTTTTTGCGGGCCAGCGCTACCATGTTATTGAGCACATTGAACATGAAATGCGGACTTACCTGGGAGCGCAGGAAAGATAATTCTGTTCTTAGATTTTCTGTTTCCCTTTCCTTGTTGCGTTGGTTTTCTTTGATCCTGTCGCGGATCATTCGAAACGCTGTACTGGCGATGATGATAAAAAAGAAAGGAAACAGGTTGAAAACAAAGAAGTTCCACACTTTGTGGGTCATTGAGTCGATGAGCCACTGAAAAAAGAGCCGGTCCAACGCCAGCATGATGCCCAGGGAAAAGATCAACACAAGCCCATATTGGAAATACCTTTTGGTATAAATCAACTTTGGAATAAAGACATACACATTGGCGTAAAAAAGGAGGAGGCGCAGGGTATTGTTCAGAAAATGCAGGTAGTAGAATCCGTTATTGATATTGAAGTTTTTCGGGGTTGTATTATTATTCATTACCGGCCGCAACAAGTAAGGAGATATAAAAAACAGGATCCAGAATAGCAGGTGCAAGCTTCCTGTCACCCATCTCCGCGCATACCATTGTCCGTTCATCGGTACAAGGTACGGGCTTCATTAAGAGATCGCTGCGCAATGCGACAAACCCGGGGTATTTGTCTACGAACCGGATCAGGACCTGCAGTCATCACTATTCCATAAAAGCTGGCTTCCGGAAAAGAAGAACTCCCTGGCGTTGGCACAGGGAGTTCATTACATATATAATGTTTGAGGTTACGTTATTACAGGCGGGTCCAGCCGGATCCGTTGCTTTTAAATGTCTTCAGCTCTTTTTCGGTTTTGTACGTGATAAAATACTCTGTTCCTCTGTCTGTCAGTAATTCAAACAGCTCGCTTACAGGTGAAGTGGCGGCACGCTCTCTGGCTTCCTTGATCAGGCTCAGGGGCAGTTGCTCTGGAAGGATGTGACGTGATACAGCGATCACCTTGCCTTCGAAAGAAAAGAATGCCTCGAGCGGCTTGCCGTCTGTTGTGAAACTGGCTTTGTAATAGTTGTCGGTCGTTTTCCAGTCGATCGTGGTAGCGTCTTTAAATTCCTGGAGCAGGGCAGCCACAATTGTTGGTGGAACAGCTTTGACTTCCTGTGCTGTTGCTACTGAAAATGTTACTAAGAAGGCGGCGATTAGAACTGATAATTGCTTTTTCATTGTTTATGATTTTTGTTGTTGTTTTTAATTGACAAGTCAAAACTAACCTGGCGAATTCCCCTTATTTTACAAATGAGATAAAGGAGCAAAACAATGAGAGCAAACAGTGAATTTAACAGCAATTAACAGTTTGGGCATGCCTGCCAGATAAGTATTTAAGGTTGAACGTAAAATGGAATGTTGCCTGTGGCAACGTTATTATTTCCATCAGTGGCATATACAAATAGCCTGTAGGCACCGGGCTTTTGAGGAGCTTTTACTGATACATTTCCTTTAGTTGTTGCGCTCAACAGACCTTTGTTCAACGCTCCGGGACGGTCTTCATGATCACCGCCTTCACTCACTTTGGACGGCTCTGGCAGCAGCTCCCACCGGTACGAAAGTTTGTCCCCATCCGGATCTATCACCACTGCCGATGCATTGTAAACACTATTGGGTTTCAGGTAAACATTCTGGATTGCTTTCTTTTTGTCGAGCTGCAGCGAATAAAGCCGGGGTGCGCGGTTAAGCGGCCAGGTTCCCGTCCACAGGTATTGCATCACATCCATGACTTCCGACTCTTCCCCAGCTTCTGTGAACAATCCATACCAGGTGGGTGTACGTTCCTGCTTCTGACCCCACAAAAAAACATAGGAACCCAAACAATTCGTTTTATCCTGTTCCATCGAATACTCGTAGCGGCTTTTGTAAACGGCTGCTTTTTCGCTGCTCGTTTCTTCGATAGGTTGCTTCCATGCTGTTTGCAGGCCTTCCCAGTGACCCGTCGGTCCCCATTCGGTGACCATGTAAGGTCCCTCCCATCCTGCTGCCCTCACCTGCCTGGGAAGCGAGGCGAGTCCGGCATAGGTATTAATGGAAAGGATGTCAACTTGCGGGCAATTGGCTTTGATGTAGGTAACCTCGGGCTTGTTGATACCTGCCAGCATGGTGCTTGCAGGGTGATGAGGGTCAACCTCGTGTATCATGGCAGCAATGTCATTCACTGCATTCCACACCCGCTGGTTTTTATACTGCAGGTTTAATTCATTTCCGATACCCCAGGCCAACAAAGCAGGATGATCCTTGTATTTAAGCACTTCGCTTTTTACCTGCTCAAATTGTTTTTGTACGGCTGCCGTGTCATCGTAGTTGAAGCCATGCCGTTCGGGGGTAACACTGAGTCCCATCAACACTGTCAGCCCATACTTATGTGCCGAATCCAAAACTTTCTGACCGTCACGGCTTCCCCAGGTACGGATAGAATTACCTCCATAAGCTGCCAGCCGACCGGGGTAGCTACTGCCACCGGCGCCTTTGATAAAGTAAGGCTTACCACCCCGAAACAGCTGAAAGCTGCTGTCTGTCTTACGAACATCCACGGTAACCGGTGCCATTGCAGATCCTTTTGCCAAGGGTGACTGACTGAAAGCACTCATCGGAATGAACAGTAATAAAACGACTCTGGTCATAAAAAATATTGTCATAAACAGGTTGAAAAAGGTTTAATGAAACGATTTAAATGATGGGTAAAGCACTGTCGGAAGATAAAGATTTACACGGAATAGCCTGCATGTGTTTCCGCTGTGGCGGATGCTTTGTCGTAATCTAAAAGCTGGTGAGCAGATGATCAATTGAAAGGTTGGAGGTCATAGCAGGTCAACTCACCACGGCAATTAAGCGGAGGCGCTGTCGATAAAGGATCAATTTTCAGAACCTGGCTGTTAGGCTTGTGGCCGTCCTTGTCAGGACTTCAATATCCTGGTCGACTGTTTCCTTGCAGCCAAGATAGACGGCGTATTCTCATTGGCCCATTGCACTAATTGATTGAGTGCTTCCATCAGGCTCTGGCCCAGCGGTGTAATGCTATATTCAACTCTTGGCGGAACTTCCGGAAAATAAACCCGTTGCACGAAACCGTCATGCTCCAGCTGCCGCAAAGTGATCGTAAGCATTTTTTGGGAGATACCATCGATGACTGTTTTCAGCTCTCCGAAGCGCAGCGGGCTGGTAGTGCCTAACTGCAGCACTATCAGCATTGACCATTTGTCGCCAACATAGTTGAGTACATCTCTTACAGGACAGACGTCCTTAGATGCAACAGTTTTTAGACGATCAGCCGTAACTTTTTTTTTCGCGGGTAAAGCTTGCACTGGCATAATGGTTTCGTTTTAGTAACTGAGTATGGAGCAGGTGCCCTATTGGGGATTCAAAACTAACTTATTTACTTTGAGTATCAAAAGGATACTAACACACCATAAACATGCAAAAAATGAAGCGTAAAATTCTAGTTACAGGTGCCACAGGCACTATCGGAAAGGCTGTTGTAAAACGGTTAAGAGACAGCCGAACAAGTTTTGTAGCAGGGGTCAGAAATAAAGACACGGCGGCTAAAAAACTCGGAGCAAGTACTGAACTGGTTACATTTGATTTCGAAGATTCCACGACCTATGAAACGGCAACGGAAGGTGTTGACAGCGTTTTTTTGTTGGGTCCACCGCTTGTAATAAATTTAGACGGCCTGCTAAGCCCCTTCATCAATTTTCTAAGTAAAAAATCTATAAAAAGAGTAGTGTATATTGGTTCGTTAGGAATGGAGCAACTAACCGACCTTCCCTTTCATGTGATACTTACTGAAAAGTTGAAACAAGATGGATTCGACTACACCATCCTAAAACCTTCCTTCTTTGCCCAGAATTTTAAAAATTACGAATGGGATAACATCGTGCAGCGAGGCATCACTTTTGTCCCTGCAGGTAATGGCAAGGTGGCTTTTGTTGACGTCAATGATATTGCCCAGGTAGCAGTAAAGGCATTAACAGAGGATGGACATGTTGGAAAAGAGTATGAAATCACCGGGCCGCAGGCACTGTCCTATGCTGATGCCGCATCGATACTTTCAGAGGTTATAAACAAACCTATCGCCTATCCAAATCCAACACCGCAGGAGTATGCCGGAGCTTTGAAGGGCGCTGGTGCTCCCGACTTTATTGCTCCTTACATGATCAGTGTTTATTCGCTCATTGCTAACGACCAGGTGAATATTGTGTCTCCCGTGGTCGAAAAGCTTACAGGCAAAAAGCCTGCTTCTTTAAAAGAAGTATTGCAAAGAGATTTTAGCCAGCCAGCCTGATAAAGACCTGACAAAACAAGGCACCTGTTAGATCTTTATCGAGAATAGGTCAAAAGACGAGAGAAAGAACTATTCACTTGAAAGGAGTATTAATTTTATCGGACATTCATTGCCGGTAATATGGATAAACAATTACAGAACGATTTGCAAAACCTGGAGGCTTTACTCGATACAGTAAAGCAACAGGGGCTTGATTACTTAAATACTATCCACAGCAGACCCACCTCTGTAAGCAACAGCGTTGACATACAGAAAAAATTAAATAATACAGGACTGGGAACTTTAGAGGCCCTCGAGCAGTTTAATAAGCGGTTTGAACCCATCATGGTGGCTTCTTCCGGTCCGCGGTACCTCGGCTTCGTTACCGGCGGTTCCACGCCTGCTTCCATAGTGGGAGACTGGCTCACGACCATCTACGACCAAAACACACAGGGACCCGGCGGGCAGGGAGACATATCGGCCAACGTGGAACTGGAAACTATTCAACTGCTGCTCGACCTGTTTGACCTGCCACGCGATTTTTTTGGCGGCTTTGTTACAGGCGCTACTACTTCCAATTTTACCTGTCTGGCGGTGGCGCGACAGTGGGCGGGAAAACTGTCCGGTAAGGATTATGCGAAAAATGGTTTGTCAGATACAATAAATGTGCTGACAGCCACACCCCATTCTTCTGCATTAAAGTGCATTGCGCTGCTGGGCATAGGAAGTAGTAATATCATCAAGGTGAACACCCTCGCAGGAAACCGGGAAGCCGTTGATATGGCTGATTTCGAAAACAAAATCAACGGGCTGGGTGGCGCGCCTTTTATTTTTATTGCCAGTGCAGGTACAGTGAATACAGTCGATTTCGATGATATGGAAGCCATTGCTACTCTAAAAGACAAGCATCGTTTCTGGTGGCACATAGATGCTGCATTTGGCGCTTGTGCTGCCTGCGCACCTGCACACAAGCACCTGGTCAGGGGCTGGGAAAACGCCGACAGCATAACTGTTGATTGCCACAAATGGCTGAACGTACCATACGAAAGCGCTGTGTTCCTCGTTAAGGAAAAACATAAATTGTCACAGGTAGAATCATTCCAAAATTCGAATGCTCCCTACCTGGGCGACCCGATGAAAGATTTTAACTACCTGAATTTTTTACCCGAAAACTCCAGGCGCTTAAAAGCACTACCTGCCTGGTTTTCACTGATAGCCTATGGAAAAGAAGGCATACGAAACATTGTAGAAAACAACATCGGGGTAGCAAAAAAATTTGGCGTACTGATTGAACAAAATCCAGCGTTTGAATTGATGGCGCCGGTACGATTAAATACAGTTTGCTTCACCTTTAGCGGTGCGAACAACCAGGATAAAGTACTACCCTTTCTCAAAGGCTTAAATGCTACAGGAAGGGTATTTATGACCCCTACCGTGTACCGGTCAACTCAGGGAATAAGAGCTGCTTTTGTGAACTGGCGCACAACCGATAGAGATGTAGACGTGGTAATGAACGAGATGAATTTAATATTATCTGAACCAGGAGGAAGCCATTAACGAAGCTGGATCAGAGTTATTCTTGATTCAATCTTTAAAACCGTATCATGGACAAAATTGTTATCCGGCCTGCGACGATGGCTGATGTGCCAACACTGCTGCATTTTGAACAGGGCGTGATCACAGCCGAACGCCCCTTCGACACTACACTGAAACAAGAGAACATCCGGTACTATGATGTTGAGCATATGCAAACTGCACCGCATATACAGCTGCTTGTTGCCGAGATCAACAATGAACTGGCCGGCTGCGGGTATGCCCGGTTAGAAAAAGCCAAGCACTACCTCCGGCATGCACAACACGCTTACCTGGGGTTCATGTATGTAGTGCCGGCACACCGTGGAAAGGGTATAAATAAACAGATTATAAATGAACTTGTGAAATGGTCCGCCTCCAACGGCGTACACGAAATAAGATTGGATGTGTATTACGAAAATACCGCTGCCATCAAAGCTTACGAAAAGGCAGGCTTCATAAAACACATGGTAGAGATGAGAGTGGGATTGTAATTCCTGTTATTGAATACAGCCGGTAGCGGTGGTCGGCGCTGCATTTGTAAACGAAGATTTCAAGGGATACCTGCTAAATACCTGACACTACACTCATACGATTTCCTTCAGGTCTGAAGGTGCCTTCTGCGGTTTCCGGGACATTTTACGCGCGTAGTCTTCCGGCTGGCAAAAACCCGTTCATAACAATGATACTCCCGGATTACCACCCGCCCAGGCAACTTTCAATCTGCCTTACTTAACAATACTATCTTTCATTTCCCTACTTTCATTCTTTAAAAGAAAGAACATGAAATGTTTGTTTTTGTTGGTGCTTATTATTCCTTACTACTTGTTTGCCCAAAGTGGCAAAGTGTATGATAACCTTTCCCTGAGGAGCAAAATTCTGAACATGGACCGCAAGTATGCTGTCTACCTCCCATCCGACTATGAAACATCGAACAGGAGCTACCCGGTGTTGTACCTGTTGCATGGCAGCGGTGACGATCAAACAGGATGGGTACAGTTTGGAGAGGTACAGCAATTAACAGATAAAACCGTAGCCGAAGGCAAGGCCACTTCCATGATCATCGTGATGCCCGATGCTAACACCGGCAGGAGAGGCTACTTCAATGATGTGAAAGGAGACTGGGCATATGAAGATTTCTTTTTCCGTGAGTTCTTACCCTTTATTGAAAAGACCTACAGAACAAAAACCGATAAGCGGTACAGGGCCATCAGCGGACTCTCTATGGGAGGAGGCGGCTCCTTCATGTATGCCCTGCACCACCCCGAACTGTTTGCTGCTGCCTGTCCTCTTAGCGCTTCAACCGGCGCACTAACGCTTGCAGAGGCAAAAACAAATATGACCCGTGCCAATCCGGGGTTGTCTGAAGAAAGCATTACCAATTATTTCAACAAACACAGCGCTCTCGCGCTGATCAACAACATGGCAGACAGCAGCAAGAAAGCAGTACGGTGGTACATTGATTGTGGCGACGACGACTTCCTGTACGAAGGAAACGCACTGGTTCATATCGCCATGAAGAAAAAAGACATCCCGCATGAGTACCGCGTTCGCGAAGGCGCACACAACTGGTCGTACTGGCGCAGTGCGCTCCCTGCCGTTCTGGAATTTGTTTCAATGAGTTTCAGGCAGTACTAAAAAAATTCTTTCGGGAGTTGTCGCGTCCGGATAATCAAATTTTCAGCAGCGAGGCAACAGACCCTGCCTTACCTTTCAACACTAAAATAAACCCATGCGCTTAAAATCGATATTCGGACTTCTTTTTTGTTGCCTGGCCCAGGTGGGTGCATCGAGCCAGACCAAACTCTCCGACACAGAAAAGAAAATCATACAATCTGTAACCCAGAATATGCCCGCCACACTGCAGTTGCTGGAGGCATCTGTGAACATCAACAGTGGTACTTTAAATGTGGCAGGAGTTAAGAAGGTGGGCGATCTGTATGCAAAAGAACTTGAGTCACTGGGCTTCACCATCCAATGGATCACGCTTCCGGATTCTCTCAAAAGAGCAGGGCATCTGGTGGCTTACAGACGTGGCAAAAAAGGAAAAAAACTTTTTCTGATCGGTCACCTCGACACCGTGTTCGAGCCCGACATGCCCTTCACTCCTTACACCAAATTGAATGACAGCACGGCAACCGGACAGGGAGCCAATGACATGAAGGGTGGCGACGTAGTGGTGATTGCAGCATTGAAAGCCTTGCATCAGAACGGTCAACTCACCGACCGCGACATCACCGTATACTTTACCGGCGATGAAGAAAACGCAGGCGATCCGCGGGAGGTAAGCCGCAAAGACTTTATAGAAAGAGCTAAACAGCACGATATTGCGCTGGCTTTCGAAACTGCTGCAGGGTTGAACACAGTAGCTACCGCCCGTCGCGGTTCAAGTGGATGGTACCTTGAGGTGGAAGGAAAGCAGGCCCATTCGGCAGGTGTATTCGGCACATCGGGCTACGGTGCTATTTACGAAGCTGCCCGCATACTTAACAGCTTCCGCACAGAACTAAGTAAAGAAACCTACCTCACCTTCAACCCCGGCATGATCGTGGGCGGCTCAGAAATACTGCAGGTTGGAGACGGAACAGGATCGGTGATGGGTAAAACAAATATTATTTCTCCCCGTACAGTGGTCAGCGGTGACCTCCGCTTTCTATCAGAAGCACAAAAAGAAGGAGCAAGAACGAAGATGCGGGCTATTGTGAAAAACAACCTGCCGGGTACAACCGCCAACATACGTTTTACAGATGGCATCCCCGCAATGCCGCCCACGGCAGGCAATGCGGCACTGGTAAACGTGGTGAATGAAGCCAGTTTATCATTGGGCTATGGCGAGGTGAAGGCGGGTAACCCGGGAGCACGCGGAGCAGGCGATATTTCCTATGTAGCCGAATACCTTTCCTGCCTTGATGGATTGGGTGCTTCCGGGCGAGGCGCGCATGCACCAGGCGAACTCATTAACCTGGCGCAATATCCGCAGTTAATCAAAAGGGCTTCCCTGCTCATTCACCGATTGACAAAATAACATCGGGGAATTACGGCGGGAAGCTGATTACATTGTTCGCTGTTTGTGCTATTTACCGAGCACAAAACGAAAGGTGAATTGGAAAGGATTGGTCGGAGAAACATTCACGTCAGCAGATAATCCGTTTGATTTGGATTTAGTGAAAGTGGAACCCTGGAAATTTTGACTTTTGTGGGAATTGTAATTGATTGAAACAAGACGAGCGAGTGCTGCTTCCAGGTGAATCTTTCTACTAACCGCATAAGTCACACCTGGAGACACCGCAAAGCCTGCCACCCAGTCTTGTTCGCTAGTTAAAAGCTTGCCATCCTGTTTGTTCTTGTTCTCAGCAATATCATTGGAGTAAATTAGTTGAGCATCACCAAACAGGTAAAACTTATTGCTTAATGGTAAATAATTTCGGGTAAAGATGCTGAGGGCATACCCTTTCGTTGAATACGATGTTTGAGAAGCACTGCTACCGTTATTGGCAGCTCTCTTATAAGTAATTCCGAAACCTGCTACCGCGTTGTCCCTGTAGGCAAAACCAAAAGAAGGTCCTACACGAAAGCCAGATGCAGTCGATTCTTCAGATGGCAGTCCCTGCCTTTCGAACGTGTATTTTGTTTGTGCAACACTTACCGAGCCACCCAGTAGAATAGAACCTTTTTTGATCTGCGCAAGCACAGATCCAGACGTCAGTAAAACCAAAAGAAAAACAGATAAAGATTTAATCATAATTGTTAGTTTGTGAATCGAATATCAAATGAAAAACGGAAGGCACCATCAGACAGCTAGCCTTTAACATTAATTTATTTACGCATGCAAAATGAACCGGTGTTCACTCGAAAGTTGAAACAATACACATCCTCCTTCGTAACTCCTGTGTCAATACTAGACAGTTACCGGATATGCCGGTAGCACGCCGCCACAATAACATTGCGTACCCGCAAAAAATCAGCCGCATGGAATACATGCGGCTGAAACAAAAATGAAGAAAAATAATTATTAGGCCTTTTTGTATTTCTGGTATACCGCAGCTTCACCGGTGGCACTGCATCTTACATGGCTCCAGGTAGTAGCATCTTCAAGAACAATAAAATAATCCATTGTTCCTTCAGTAGCATATTCGGTAACACCGAAAACTTTCTTACCTGCAAACTGTTTTGCCAGCTTTGTGCGTACAAACAGGGGAAGATTTTCTTCGCCATAGTACCTGATCACTCTTAATACAGAACCATTACGGTCGTAAGTGATTGTTGACTTTACTGCATTTTGTGCGAAACGAACTTCGAAACGATCTGTGTATTCGTACCATACAGCATCAGGCGCATTTTTGAAAGACTGGTTAAATGCACGAAGCACTTTTTCGTTGACCAGAACGGGTTCTGATGCAAACATGCTTAAACTAAAGAGAGCTGAAACGAACAGGAGAACTAACTTTTTCATAGTCGATTTGGGTTTTGAATAATGAATTACGGTGCAAAGGTATCCTGCCAATTATGACGGTGCAAGTGATATTGAAAGAGAAATGCATTAGCTGGTACAAATACTGAATCAACGACCGTTGTTGTCCTCGTAAAATGACGATTGCTATTTATGAAGTTTCTTTTACCAGTAGCCACTCACTATCATGGA
>JBGTIL010000140.1:0-11868 GCA_041745695.1 Chitinophagaceae bacterium
TTACCATAAGACTTTGGGTGTCCACACCGGAGCAACCGGATTATTTGCGGGTAAGAAGCGAGGCCATTATGCGGATTAAAAAAGCGTATGATGAAGCGGATATCACTATTCCATTCCCCATCCGCACTTTGGACTTTGGCATAAAAGGCGGGCAGCCGCTTAGCGACATTCCACTTAAAATAAATAGCGTCAATGCTTCAAAGCCTGCTAACGAAAAATAAAGGCGCAACATAAACTGCCATTGTTATGACAATGACTGATAACTTCGCGTTTTATTATTTTCGGAGTTATATTAAGCTGAAAACCCTTGGTGGCCATAAAGAATGTTGTTATGACAGTAATACTTATTTCCATTTTCGTGATTGGCTACCTGGCCATCGCTTTTGAACATTCAACAAAAATTAATAAAACAGCACCCGCTTTAATTACGGGGGTTTTATGCTGGACAGTGTATATTTTATTCACTGCAGATAAAACATTAGTTGACGAACAGCTTGCGGAAAGCTTGGGTGAGTACGCCGGCATCCTTTTCTTTTTGATGGGCGCCATGACCATTGTTGAAATCATAGATGCACATGATGGCTTCCAAATTATTACAAAACGCATTACTACCAACAGCAAAAAAAAACTGCTCTGGATAATTTCAATCCTTACCTTTTTTTTATCGCCAGTATTAGATAATCTTGCTACAACAATTGTGATGGTATCGCTGCTTCAAAAGCTGGTAGATGAAACTGAAGAGCGATTTTATTTTGTAGGTATGATTGTGATTGCGGCTAACGCAGGCGGCGCCTGGTCACCAATTGGAGATGTAACAACAACCATGCTTTGGATGGGTGGGCAAGTTACCGCCGGCAATATCATCTTAAAATTATTACTGCCAAGCGTGGTGTGCTTATTGGTTCCGCTCATCATCCTGTCTGCAAAAATAAAAGGGAATTTAAGGGAGAACTCAGCCAATATGCTGGATACGGCTTCCCCTGCGGTTAACGTTAGCACCCGTCACCAGGGGATTGTTTTTTTCTCAGGAATATTGATCTTGGTGAGTGTTCCAGTTTTTAAAACGTTAACCCATTTGCCGCCGTACATGGGCATTTTAATTGGCCTCGGCATTATGTGGATCATTACTGAAATAACCGGCGGCAACAAGGAAGAAAGCGACCGCTATAAACTTTCACCGGCGTACGCCCTACGTAAAATTGATACGGCAAGCATTCTGTTTTTTCTGGGCATCCTGTTAAGCATTGGCGCATTGCAGGCAACCGGCATGTTGACCGGTGCCGCTTCATGGCTGACCACCAGCATTGGCAATGAAAATATTATTGTGTTAAGCATTGGCCTGTTGTCCGCAATAGTTGATAACGTGCCGTTAGTGGCCGCCGCACAAGGCATGTATACTTTGGGGCAATATCCTCCCGACCATTATTTCTGGGAGTTTATAGCCTATTGCACCGGCACCGGCGGCAGCGCTTTAATCATTGGTTCTGCAGCAGGGGTGGCCGCAATGGGTATGTCAAAAATGAATTTCTTCTGGTACTTAAAACGGATTACCTGGCTGGCGCTGGCTGGGTATTTTGCCGGCGCTGCAATTTATATTTTACAAGAAAAGCTGTTTCATTAAGGCTATTCAAATAAATGACTTCCCAGCTTTTTGTCGTGTCCGTAAATATCTTCCCTGAAATGGATAAGCCCTTCGCCATCTACCCAGCTGGTGAAATAGGTGATGAAAACCGGCAGCGGTTGAGAAAGCGTTACCCATTTTTCTTTTGAACTGTTCATGGCTTTTTGAATGGAAGCATCCGTCCAGGCATCATCATTACGAAGCAGGTATTTAGCCAATTCAAAAGGCTGGTGTAAACGAATGCAGCCATGGCTGAAAGCTCTTTTATCACGACCGAATAATGACTTTGCCGGCGTGTCGTGAAAATAAATGTTGTAAGTGTTTGGAAAGATAAATTTCACAAGGCCAAGGGCATTGCTGCCACCCGGTTTTTGGCGTACAACAGGAAGACCGTTGCTGTTTGCTGTCACCTCCATATTGTTCCGGCGCAGATAAGAACTGCTGCGTTGCATAGCGGGATAAATTTCATTGCGTACAATACTGCGTGGTATATTCCAATAAGGACTAAACACCACATACTTCAATTCATCCGAAAACACAACGGTGCGGTTAGCAGATTTACCAACCACTATATCCATACCCAATGCTTCCTGCCCGTTTTCAAATACCCGGAACCGGTACTCGGGTATATTCGCGACAATATAATCCTGGGGTTGCTCCGGCATCCACTTCATTCGCTCCAGGTTAACGAAGATTTGTTTTATTCTGTCTCCGACAGGTACGTTTAATTCGTTAATGAGTGCTGCATCAACTACACCGTTTTGCGTTAGCCCATACACATCCTGCATCTTTTTGACAGCCATTTGCAGCGCATCTGTAAACAGGGCGGAAGTGTCCGTTTCGGTATAAGCACTAACCATCGCCAAGCGCTTCTTCAGATCCGTAATTATTTTACTACTGCTCCCTTTCTTTAATTTTTTGGTTGGTTTTTCGAGCACCATCCATCCGCCATTTTTTTCAATGCTCCTGTATTTTATCCCAGCATCCTCCAGTAAATAGAACTGCCGGTTCAACGGTTTCCAGTCGCCGTGTTTTGCAGACAACAGGGAGTCAAGCCACGCCGAGGGATTTAGTTTACGCTTCGGGATATGCCACTGCATGTCTTCGGGGTCGGCACTGGCACCATAGGCTGTATTTACATAATCAAAAAAATGCTTTGTCAGCCGCAGTTCTGTTAATCGCAAGCGGTCCTTATTCACTTGGTAAAGACTGTCTTCGGATAGCAGCGTGTCCATTATCGAATGTAGTTGTTTATCATAAATACTGCTATCGCCTGAATTGTTGATGTAATTATCATGAGCATTCCAGAACCCTTCGGCTTGCAGCGTTAACCCTTCTTTGTTAAACCAGGCAAATGCAAAATTGCGGCTGTTGTAAAAATTGCGGATACGCTGGACCGTGCTGTCTGATGTTACTTCTTTTGCGAGAAAGTTTTCAACTGAAAGACTATCAATGAACAACTCGGAATAGGCATTTTGAATTGTGATAGAGGTATCTCTGGGAACAGGTGCAATGGCATTGGAGGTTGCATCGGTTTGGCTACAACTCCAAAACAAGACAATTATAAAAACAAATGGCACATACTTCATGTAAATCATTTAATCATGAGCAATAAACAATGTTGCATTGGTATTTTGCGCTATCACGTCGGCCAGGCTTTCTTTAAACAACAGGGACAAATTGCTTCTTCCGTAAGCCGCCATAACCACCATGGGAGCTTTTTGTTGATTGATATAAGCCGGTAATTCGTCCTTGACTGAGCCTTTCAAAATATCAATTGTTGCATTGGAATAATGAGGCCGGAGCCATGATTCTATCTGCTCCATGTACTGTATTCCCAGAATGTTGGGAGCTACTACGGAAACCAGCGAAACCGGAAGATGTTTTAATTCGGTAAACAAGTACGTAAATGCCTTTATAGCATACATGGCTGGCGAAGTATCATCGTAAGTAAAAATTATGTTTGAGGTTTGTTCATAGGAATAAGGTACTAACACTACAGGGCAGCGGGTGCTGGTTAAAAATGCTTTTAAGGAATAGTTTGAAGGCTCAGACCGGGCATCCATTAAAACCAGGTCGCTAAATTCAGAATGATCATTTAAAACATCGAGATGATTTTTATGTACTTCCTGTATGTAAAATGGTATGCCGGCATCTGCGCAGGCATTTTTAAATAACGTAGTGATAGATCGCTCAAGACGAAGGTTCTCCTGCACATCCGTTTCTTTTGTAAAATCCCTGTCCGTAAGATCGATATCATTAGGCCACGGATAGGTTTCACCGCTCACAGGTTCAAGGCTGTTCATAACCAGCCCAACCAGCGTTGCCCCGTGCAATGCTGCCATTTCAATAGCGCAGTTCATTACATGAACCGGTAAAGAAAAATCATTGAAAGCAACCACAATCTTTTTCATGATAAAAAATTATTAAACACACGAGACGCTTTATTTCACATTAAAATTGTTCGTGCGAAGCACTACTGTTCCACCTGGGTATTGCATGTCGGCATTATCCTCTGCGGTAATAAAAACAGCACTGGGCCTAAAGGAAGAAACGGCTTTTAGGGATGCTTTTAAAGCGCTGGAAAGCAATCCGCTTGAGCTGTTAATTTGCCCGATGTTCTTTGTACCGTTATTATCGGTCTCTATCCAAACCACATAGGTTTCCTTTGGCGGTGTCAACTTTTTAGAATCGGCAAGATTTTTTACATCAAGCTCAATTACATAATTGCTGTTGCCATCCTTCTTCACTTTTACCTCGCCTCGCGCAGCAGGGACTACCGCCGATGAATTGAACATGATTTTTTTAGCACATGAGGAAAACACAAAGGCAATAAGTAAAACCGAAAGGGCAACTTTTGGAGAGATTTTCATGACAACTATTTATTAATGATTAAAAAAATTGACAACTAATTACCGGCGGATCTCCGGCGTTTTGGAAGCATAATTGATGATAAGCGTACCCAGTTTGCTGTTAAAGCTCATGATGGGTGAAGCCATGATTAACAAGCTGTCGTTTATCTTATTGACAACAGTGCTATCTGCGGACAGGTAATCGCCACGCTGCAAAGAGGAGAAGCTCTTTCCCTCTAGCCTTTTGTCGGTGCTGGATGCGATGATGCCTTTTGTATCGGCGACCATTACAGACAAAAAGTTTCTTTCTTTCACCATGTCGTTATTGTACAAATTTACCTGGCGGTAATTCCCTTGCAGCATTTCGGTACGCAAGGCCCATACATACGGCTTGGCAAGCCGTCTTAGGTAGTTGGCGCTTTGCTGTGAGTAGAGTGTGTTAAACTCCTGCCTGAGTGCGGCTTCCTTTTCGGCCTGCTCTTTTTTTAATGAACTTACCTGGACCGACTTCCAGATAAACATAGCCCCGAACAGGACGATTATTACTCCACCTGCAATCAGCAATTGCTTTCGTGTAAGCGTTACCATTCTTGCGTCGGATTTAATATTGGTATTGATCGGTTTTGATGTTTCTTCTTTTCTGTACATAAATTTTTTATTAGGCAATAAAGCAGGGGAAAAAGGATAGCTTCTCCATAAATGCAAAAGCTCTGCCTCGAATACAGTGAGAGGATTAGATGTTGATTAGAATCGCGTCTGCATAGCACCTGTAATTATCCAAATAGGCCAGAATGCACTTACGGTATTAAAACGGCATTAGTTTAAAGAAGCATTGTTACAACAGCCATCTCAGTACGATGTATCTTTTGAACTTTGCTGCAACACATACATATCCCAAGCCATTCCTTAACGCCGAACACATTTGCAACAAATTGTTTCCGGATCTGTAACCGGGTTGCCTGACAAGACACTGACCCATTTTTTATTCTGCTGACTGTTGCTTTATTTACACGTTCATTACCCACACTATTAGAATCATCCCCAGCCGCCGAGACAGCACAAGGTCCAACTTCCCACGGGTAGTACCGCTGATGGATTTTAAAAGAGGCACAGCGGCTGCAGATCATGCACCGCCTTTTACGTCACCGTTTTCGTCGTTGTTTTTTTGCGTCTGCACTTTCAACGGATTGGACGCATCGTAAAACTTAATCTCCCTAATGTCGGCCGGAAGATTAAATCCAGCCGCTTCAAGTGTTGTTTTTACGTTCAGTATCAGCCTTCCTCTTGTCTCCAGCATACCCCGGCGGAAATCATCTGTGTGCACCCAGAAAAACACTTTCAGGTTTACCGTGCTTGCCGCCAGTTCATCCTCCACCACAAAATTTATGTGGTCTTCATCGTGAACGATTTCTTTCTCTTCTTTAAAGCATTCCCTGATGAGTCTCTTTGCCTCCTCGGGGTCATTTTCGTAAGCGATGCCTACTACAAATTCGGCCCGGAAAAAACCGTCTTCGGTATAGTTGTACACCGGTTTGGTCAGCACATCGCTGTTAGGTATGTACACGTTGCGACCATCAAAGGTGGTAATCTTGGTATAGCGGAATTGCATGTCTTTCACCTTGCCGAAAATATCTTCAATCTTCACAGTATCGTTTACGTGAAAGGGACGGTTAAAAGCAAGGATGATTCCTGCCAGAAAATTTTCAGCAATGTCCTTAAACGCAAAGCCCAGCACAATTGCCGATGCGCCTGCAGTAGCCAGCAAGGCGCCGGCAATGCCACTCAGGCCCGCCACATGCAAGGCCAGTAAAAACAGGGCAATGAAAAACACCAACTTGATAGCCTTTGACAAAAAGCCGCTCATCAAAGGGTCATGTGAGCTTCTGGAAATTTTTCTGCGTATGACCTTAACAACCCAGTTGACGGCAAAAATGCCGACGACAAGTATTACGAGGGCGATTCCTATGCGGGGGAGCACCCGCAAAAAAGACTGGTAGTATACGTTCAGCCGCTCAAGGATTTCGTTCATTGTTCTTGTTTTGGTGCTTTTTTTATTGCTTGTCCTTGTTACCTGCCATTACGAACAGCGAATCTTCTTTTTCAACCAATCCTTTGTCAACCGCCTGCAACAGCTTGCCAATTGATGGGTAGGCGCCCCGCTGTTGCAATTGGATCAGGATATGGTGAAATGCCTGCAGCACCACACGGTCATTCTTTCCATAATCCCAGATGGGTAACATGGCTAACTCAAACACTTCATCAAACGATTTTTCGGTCGTGATAATTCTTGTTATCCCGTCCTCACCGGCAAAATGATTTTGCGGATGCTGCTTCATGCGAAAGGCTAACAGAGACCCCAGGGCATAAAGGCTTGCCACGGCAGTTCCGGGGTCGTTGATGCCCGGGCTTAACGCCTTTACCGCCACTTCCATCAACTGGCGAAAGCCATAGTAATAGCTGCTGTCAATAGCCATGTCTTGTTCAATAGTGGTTGCGAGGTTGATGCGGTTCGTTAGCTCTTGGTCTATGGTGTCTTTACCCGTCAAGGTCAGGTAGGGAGTGCCTTTTATCAGGTATGAACCATTGGGGTAGATGAAGGAAAGTACAATGTTTTTTTCGGTGCAGATGTCTAATAAAGTCTTTTGCTGAAATCCCTGGAACTTGCCGTCTTTCGGCGCAAGTATCGCTACGCCGGCAATGGGTTTAACCAACACTTCGGATGGCTGGGTGCAGCTTTGTTTGATGGCATCCTTCGTTTCTCCGGCTATTTGCCGGATGATGGTTTCGTACTTGACCGACTGTGTGATGTAGTGCAGAAAGTAGATGAATAGAAAAAGGTCAGCCACGGTGAGCGAAATCAGCAGGTAAGTGCTTAGAGCGGGAACCGATACACCTGCGTCAATATCCCTGATTGTACTCAACAAAAAAAGCGCAAACACGATGGTGCCCACATACACGCCCAGCACCGATTGTTGAAACTTGTTGCCAATGAGCTTATCGAGGATGCGATTACTCATTTGCGAGGCTGTCTGGTTCAGGATAATCATCACCAGTGAAAAGCTGAACACCGCCAGCGAAATGATGCCGCTAACAATGGAAGAAATGATGCTACGGGCCGTGGTAGCGTCCTTCAGGCTTAGCCAATGCAGACTGGCTTTTACTTCTTTGCCAGCCGCTGAAAAATCGAATAGCACCATGGCAAAAGCAGCCCCCAAAAACAGAAGCGTAATAACGGCCGGGAGAAAAGCAATGCTGTTAACGGTTCTGTGATAACGTACCGATAACCATTTTGAAAAGCGTTGGTTCAATTAGTTTGTTTCAAGGTTTGTTGCAATAACTATGTTCGGCAGCAGGCTGAATAAATGTTAGCACGTAGCCGCTAGCGTGGCTCATTTACGGGTGCTGTTAAACCGTCCGTAATAGTTTTGAAGAGCCGCTTCAAACTCACCGTCGGCATATTTTTCCGCGTCGTATTCAGGGCTGGCCTTCACCTGTTCTACAGTGGCGTTTACCACCACTTCAGCCGTTTCCCACTTTATGTTTTTTATCAGGGCCGGCGACAGCACCACCTTCTTGCCCGGAAACCAATTACCGGTATCCACTTCTATCAAATCAATTTTCCAGGTAGCATCGTTGATGATAAAATCTTCCACTTCGCCGATAGCGCCGTCGGTGGCTTTGATGTTGTAACCGGTTACGGTATCGGTGCTGCGCAGGTGCGGGTCATCGGCTACGCCGGTATTCGCCTCCACCTGTTTTCTCTCGGAAGCATCGTCCACGGATGCCATTATCGGCATCATCATGCCGGTTGTGCCCAGGCCGCCGGCCCAAAGCCCGCCGCCCCAATAGCTGCCCCAGGGGTAGTGGTTGTACAGGGCCAGTTCCTGCTGACGGGAAACCGGTTTGCTGGTATCAATATCAGGACTGGTCTTTACCTGGTCTTTAGAAAGGGTTACACTCAAAATTTTTTCATCGCAATCGAGTTTGGTGATGGCTTGCGGCGCAATCAGCACGCGGCGGCCGGATAGCCAGCCGCCCGTTTCCACAATCAGGTAACGGACCGTCCATGTCTTGTCATCAAAATAAAACTCGGTTACTTTTCCTATCTCGCCGTCGGTGGCGCCAATGGCAAAACCGGTAAGGCTCTTTACACTGTGTTTCATGATAAACGTGTTTTACGGTTAATGTTGACGAGAGCATTTCACTGCTGCCGCGGTCATCAATCATTTGTTATCTGGATGCGTTTGCTAAAAAGTAAGGATCACCGGTCTTTTCGCTGAAGCCTGTTTTCAAACTCACGGCCGTCGTAGAAATGTTTGTCGATGGGCGACGGATCATCTGCGACGGTGGAAGGCAGGTAACTCCGCAACGCCGCTATTTCGTACTGACGGTTGATGTCGGCGCCTTTGCCAAACTTCTTTATTTTGGCAAAGCTGTCATAACTCATTTCGTTTGCCACTACCCTTTTGCCGTCCTCATCTAAATCAACCATGCCGATGGGCAGAATCAGGTGATCTTCACCGTCTTTATCTATAAAATCATGAGTACCCTGGTTGGCCGGTACGGCATAAATTTCGTGCCCTGTTTTAATCAGGTCTTTATTCAGCTCAACGTCCAGGTACACCACTCTTTCCGCCTGCTTGTGTACCAGCAAGCCGTCCACGGTGCCTACGGCGCGGCCGTCGGCGGCCACCACTTCCCAGCCTCTCACATCACAATCTTCCGATGCCACTTTATAAGCAGATAGCTCCTCTAAATAATACAGGGACTTTTCGTTTTCCATACCAAGGTTTTTGCAAGTGAATCAATTCATTTTCTGAAGCAACTTTGCCGCCTCCCTGAAAAAGCCTTTGACCAAATCGCGTTGATCAAGCGTCAGCACATCGGGATTGATGGCGGCAGCAGCCGTTCGCACGTCGGTCGCATCGGCCGCCAGGGCCGGGTACTTGGCCTGCTGCATGTTCTGCATGGCATTGGTCAAAATGTCCGCCGCCTTGCGGATATGGTTGGCATGGGTGGTTTCAAATGGGGCGTGGGTAATGCTATCGGCATGTTGCTTTGCCATGTTCAAATCAGCCTTTACATCGAAGCCAGCTTCCCCGGCCATTGCGCTTATGGCATCACTCAACTTTAATAGTGCCTCATTGGTGTAAGCATGGTCCAGGCTCATTTTAGCTGTATCAGCCTGCACGAAGGTTACATACGACGTAACGGTGGCATTGGCTTCTCTAACATCAATAAGGCTAGTAGCAACGGGTTCCGCAGGAGCCGGGCCCTCTTTTTTGCTGAACACAAACAGGTAGAGCAGCAGCGCGATAACGCCGAGTGCCAACAGTATCCAGGGCAAAACGGACTTTTTCTTTTCAATTCTGATTTCCGCCATAACGATTGTTTTTGTTGATGATAAAATCGGGTTGCGGAAGGGGAAGCGATGAATAAGTAATCAGGTGGGAATAATCTGTGTAATTAATAAACCGGGCCGTGGCAAAAACGGCTTAATGACACAGGGCAAGCCCTGCTTCCAAGCCGATAGGCCGGCTGCCCAATAGAGAGCCGTCCGTTACGCAGCCATCTTCCGGCATTCGTCCGCACAACGTTTACAGGCTTCCGCACATTCCTGGCA
The DNA here is from genome assembly GCA_041745695.1 of Chitinophagaceae bacterium. Lineage (GTDB taxonomy): Bacteria > Bacteroidota > Bacteroidia > Chitinophagales > Chitinophagaceae > Flavisolibacter. The sequence continues at coordinate 10,097 of JBGTIL010000140.1, forward strand.
ATGCTTGTGCTGGTGCTTGCCGCATTCGGAAGCGCAAGCCTCACATACATCAGCGCAAAGGCGGCAAAGTTCTTGTGCCTTGTCGCTGCCCAGGCTCATGAGTTGTGCAGAAGCGTAACAGATGGCGGCACATTCCATGTCTAATTGAATGCAACGGGCCATCATATTCACATCTTCTTCCTGCGTACAGGAAGAAGCGCAATGGTTGCAGATGGCAGCGCATTTTAAACAGGCTTCAATACAGACTTTGTACGTATGATATCCGTTCATGGTAATTTAACTACTGGTGAAGAATTGATAAAGACTAAGGATCAACAGTAGGGGAGCAAATTGAAGGCCGTAAATGGAAAAGGGAATTAGAAAGCGATTAGAATGTGGGGCTTACGTCCCAACAGCTTGCTGTGAATTGAAAGTACACTTTCACTTAAGGATAAAACAACGGACAATAAAGAATTTGTTGAAATTGAATCGATACAGTTTAAATAAGTACCTGCGGGCTATGGCTGGATATTGACTATTATAATCTCAAACAAGGTTCGGTTTTATTGTGGTTGATACAATTGGCTACCTGGTCAGCCAATACACTTATTAGGTAGGAACAATAAAAAGTGTGGTCGCATTTACCAGAAATAATTATTGAGACTCATACCCGTATAGTCTTTGCAAAGCTTTACTATGCTGGGAAAGGCACACTCTATTTTCTCTTTAAGTACGATCTGTACTTAAGGTTCTCTTGAAACTTTTTTTGAAATTCATTTTCCACCTTGAGTTGTCCAATCTGTGCAAATAACTCCTGTGTGTCAACATCCAGCTCATCAGATTTGCCCGGTTTATCAAATAAAGAACCTCCGTTAGCAAAAAAACTCAGCTTTCCACCGCGACAGAACCACCTGGCTAAGTTGAAATTTTGTTGCAAGTTCCGCCAGCGTATGCTTGCCATTGATAGCTTCCAGGGCAACCTCTGCCTTGAACAATGACGTGAATTTTCTGCGGGTTTGCTTAATCATGTTGGCCTGTCAAATTAGTGAATTTTATTAACTAAGCCTATGGTCTAATTTTAGTCGAGTATTATAATTCGGCTACAAAAGAAATTACCTCACAAATTAAAAGACTTAATGTGGAGGTATGATAATTGAAAGGTTTATAAAAACAAACAAAAAAAAATGAAAAAGGTACTTACATTTTCCCTCCTTACAAGTCTTGTGATGGGAATGGTTACTGGCTGTAGTGATAATACAGCAGAAGGCGGCGCTACAGGAAACGATTCAACACTAGTCTCAAATGGAGATACAGCCCGGAGTGGAATGCCTGATATTTCTGGTTGGCCGGAGGCATCCAGAATGGCGGCTAATGCAATGATTGAGAAGTACGGCAACCCTAATGAAACTACTGCAAGTATGCTGGTTTGGTACAACAATGGTCCCTGGAAGCGTACTATTGTTTATGACCAGGAAGTAAAGCATATTTTTCCGGTGGATCATGTAGATGTTATGGAACAAACGATAGATTACAAGGTACCGCCTAACAAGGCTACCGATGTGATTAGTTATGATGGCAGTGTTACCATAAGCAGAACAGATGGAGAGTTAGCAGCTAAATGCGATAAAGAAGGGGCTAATTTTCTGGCTATTAATTTAGCGAATGATGTGGCTACCGGCAAAAGGACAGTTGCAGATGCCCGCACTTTTTATGCAACAGCCATCAAAGAGTTTGCCTTGCAGAATAAAATGTCACCTTATATGGGATCTTTCCAATTTGATGTAGCTAAAGGA
>JBGTIL010000141.1:0-2643 GCA_041745695.1 Chitinophagaceae bacterium
GCTGTCCTGAGTTTCCTAACTCAGGACTCTCCAACCTACAATGGCTCTATTAGGACTCGCCTGATTAACTAACAAAGAACGTTATAGGGACAGGTTAACTAATAAAAATGATCGTTTATAAACCACGAACGCTACGATTAGCAAGTGGCAAAAAGCCGACAAACTCAAAGACGCACCGGGACTCAAAAAACTTAAAAAGAACAACACGTTCGACAGCGTCCATTGGTGAAATCAGAGTCCCTGACACTTGCTGCAGTCTTTTATACCTTTTGTATAGATGCAACGATATGGTTATATTTAATCAGAGTCATTTGCTGAAATGCAAGCAGTGAAAGATGGGAAAGGCTTGAGTTCTTCCATTTTGTCTGCAACCAAAACCACGCTATATGAGACAGATTTCATTATGGTCTAAGCATCACCGCTGGACTGCACGTTTCCTGATCGTGCTCCTACACTTCATCCTGGTGGCCCTTGGGTTACTTCTCGGCGACCTGTTAGCGCTCACGGGGATTATCCTGCCGGAGATTGTAGTGTATGCGTCGTCCCTTTCTTTTCTTCTCTTTGTCGCCTGCTATCCTTCTAAAAAAGACAAGGCGAAGTACTCCAATTTTTATCGTTTTCGAAAACTAATGGACCTGGCGCTCGTGACAATAAGCTTTGTTATCATTATCGGGCTGGGCAACAGCAGCACAGATTCGCCACCTTCTTCGCAGCCTGCCTTCGGAGCGACCTACGCTGCTGCCAGCGTCAGAGTACAAGGAACTTCAGTTAGCAATAAAGACAGTGCGCGTGAGGTGCGCTATACCAGCAAAAAAGGACTTCAAAAGGCGAAGCAACAATTGAAGAAGCGGATCAGAACAATTCGGAAGCAGTACAAAAATGCTTCCGGGGGTGAAAAAGCAGTGTTGATCATTTTAGCAATTTTAGTTGCCCTGGCATTATTGGCTCTGGTGACGGCTTTGTCGTGCAGCCTGTTCTGCGCGGGCTCTACCGGCGGCGCTCTGACCCTTTTGATTTTAGGATTCGGTTTAATTATCTTCCTGCTTGTAAAAGTGATCATGCGGATCAACCGCGGGAAGCCGGCGCCTAAACGGTCCGAACCAGCCGAAGAAACAATACCCGACTCCCAGCCTTCTGTGTAAATTGTAGTCGCAGATGATTTACGAATTCAACGGCATTAAACCGGTGGTGCACCCGAGTGCTTTTATTCACCCCCAGGCGGTAGTTACGGGCAATGTCCAAATTGGCAAAGACGTATACATTGGTCCGGGGGCAGCGCTCCGGGGCGACTGGGGCACAATAATTATCGAAGATGGGTGCAACGTGCAGGAAAATTGCACCCTGCACATGTTTCCGGGGCTGAGCGTGTTATTGAAAGAAGGCGCTCATATTGGTCATGGGGCAGTGATTCATGGCGCTACAGTTGGGAAGAATTGCCTCGTAGGCATGAATGCTGTACTGATGGACGGGGTTGAACTTGGGGCGGAAAGCATTGTGGGCGCCCTTAGCTTCATTAAAGCCAACGAAGTAATACCTGCGCGGTCAGTGGTGGCAGGCAATCCGGGAAAGATCGTCCGGCAGGTGAGTGACGAATTGCTTGCCTGGAAAACTGCAGGTACGCTGCTCTACCAACAGCTTCCGGGGCAGTGCGCCGCAAGCCTAAAACCCTGTGAACCATTGCGGGAGCCGCAGGCACAAACACCTCTTTACGGCAGTGACTACTAGCCATTTAAAAAATAATACGGCAACACCTGGAAAAGGCTGCAGATCCTGTAAGTTTATTTGTAAATTACTATTCAACTTAATGCCTGAAACCTACTACCATGATGAAACATCTACGCACTATTTTATTGTCGTCATTTGTGCTGTGCACCCTCGCCAGCAGTGCCCAGGGCGACCGCTTCGCCTATGCTATTACTGATGCCACGGGAGAGGGTGCCAATTGGAACGCACTTCGAAAACTCGACCTGCATACCGGGAAGTACAGCGCCGTGCTCCTCAACGGCACCGAAGCTGTAAAAGCAGTTTATGATGCGGATGGTAAGAAAGAGCTGGCACTCACTAAAGATGCCCAGTGGGGCACTATACTGCATGCACCATTCAGTACCGGCGTTGCCGCCGCGGCTTACGACCGCAAACACAACCGTTTGTATTTCACTCCCATGTTCATAGATCAATTGCGGTATGTAGATCTCAAAACCATGAAAGTATACTACGTAGAGGGCGAGGCGTTTACCGGCCTGGGCAACCTGCATAACGATGAGGCAAAATGTGTAACGCGGATGGTGATAGCGCCTGATGGAAACGGCTATGCTATTACAAACGACGGAAATACAGTGGTACAGTTTACTACCGGCAAAAAAACAAAAATAACAAGGATGGGAGCCTTGGTGGATGATGCGGCCAACGGGGGCATTTCCATTCACAACAAGTGTAGCTCGTTTGGTGGCGACATGATTGCAGACGACCGCGGTAATTTGTACATCCTTTCTGCACGCAACCATGCTTTTAAAATAAATATCGAAACAAGAGTAGCTACCCATTTGGGTACTATCAAGGGACTACCAGCAGACTTTACAGTAAATGGTGCCGTGGTTAATGGAGATGGCAACCTGCTTGTTGGAAGTGCCGTTAATGCTGCAT
>JBGTIL010000142.1:0-3096 GCA_041745695.1 Chitinophagaceae bacterium
GGGATCTATAACTTTCACGATAATAAAGAAAAAGTAGTATATGTAGGCAAAGCCAAAAACATCAAAAGCCGTGTCAATAGCCATTTTTGCAACAATGCAGATACCCGCCAGAAGCAAAACTTTCTGCGAAACGTTTACAGCATTAGTTTCCAGCCGACCGGTACCGAACTAATGGCAGCGATACTGGAATCCACCGAGATCAAGCGGCTGTGGCCGGCATTCAATACGGCGCAGAAAAGCCCCGAGGAAGTCTTTGGAATTTTTATGTACGAGGATCAAAACGGTTACCTGCGACTAGCCATTGAAAAACGCAGGAAATGCTCCAACCCTGTTTATACTTTCCATCTAAAAGTGGATGGTCATGCAGTGCTTAGGGCCATCATGAAAGATTTCGCGCTTTGTCCGAAGCTATGCTTCATGCAATCCGGCAACGACCTGTGCCAGGGTGTGATCGATAACCACTGCTACGGAGCCTGCAATAAGGAAGAGCCGCCGGAATTATACAATGCCCGCATAAGAGAGGCCGTAACTTCACTTGCAGACCGCCCTAGTTACATAGTAGTTGATAAGGGTATGAATAATGAGGAAGTTTCCTGTATCATGGTAGTGAAAGGGAGTTTTTTTGGAATGGGCTATCTCCCGGCCGGGTTTACGAACACCGAAGAATCTGCCATTACACCCTTCATACAGCCGTATAAGGAAAATAGTTTCATCCGCAGTATGCTCCATGCGCACTACACAAATTTTCCACACCAGATAAAAGCCTTATCTGTTTGATGGATGATTTGTTTAGAAGCCGTAATCCAATCTGTAATGAAACGCTGAAAGGAGCAAATGCCAGCGATTATTAAACCATCCATTCAAAGTTTGCCGATTGCGGCATATTACTGAATACTTTGTGCACGAGTTCCGGCGGGGAAGCCAGCTTTCTTTGCTGCACATTCATCCAGGCACCATCAACGGTTATGACGGCGGCCAGTGTATCGCCATTTTTTGTAAGGCAGTGTTGTATGCTCGATCTTGAGAAATCTTTTCTAGACCTGGTTATTTCCAGGTGTATCTCTACAAGATCTGCCGAGCGGATCTCTTTTCGAAAAACGCACTCTTCTCTAAATAAGATCGGGCCTATGTGCAATAGCTGCATCTCTTGTGCGGTTAACCCATACTCGTTCAGAAAGGAAACCCTGCAAAAGGCGCCCCAGTCGTAATATACAGAGTGCCTCACATGAAAGTTCGGGTCGAGGTCAGACCATCTGACCTGCACTGGCTTATGATATCTATCCATTTTTTTTCGATTCAGACCGTAACCAAACAAAACCAAATGCAGCCACGCAACAAACTGCAAAGTCTATGATAAACAAACCGCTATAACCCAGCCACACAGCCACTCGAGACGATAGTAAGGGTGCCAGTACATGCGCCAAAGCAAAAGTCATTGTGTATACTGCTGCATACTGACCCCGGTTATAGGCGTTTGTACGGGAAACCCAAAAATCATTGGCAAAAGGAAAGAGCAACATTTCGCCGAAAGTTACAACCAGCATTCCAAGTAAAACAAAAACCAGGAGGGGCGCGATGGCGAGCACGAGAAATGATAATCCAATTAATAAGGCGCCATATACAATGTAAAGAATAGCTTCACCCCGCTTCTCCAGTTTGTATACCAACACCATCTCCACAGCTACAATTAAAAGTCCGTTCGATGCCAGTATGATCCCGATCGTTAATTCGCCGAGGTGAACAACCTCCTTATAAAATAAGGGAACAATGCTGAACAATTGAAGGAAGGTAACGGCTACCAAAAAAATAAAAAACATGCCGGTTAAAAACGATCGGTCTTTGTAAACAGAAACTGCTTTGCTTGTGTCTCTGGTTTCTTGCTGCGACACGCTTGTTCTACGCTTGCCGGAAAAAGCAAGGTAGAGCAGCAAGGCAGCAAGTACACAGGTAGCTCCGTCTACCCAAAAAAGCAAAGCATAGTTTATGCTTGCCAGCAGTCCGCCAACAGCGGGTCCGATTGCCCAACCGAGATTGATAGCAAGCCGGTTTAGGGAATAAGAACGGGTGCGGTTGTGGTCATTACTGTAAGCACCGATAGCTGCTGCATTGGCAGGCCGAAATGCCTCGCCCAGTGTACTCAGTGCAAATACACACAAACCGATCTGCAGCGTTCCTTCCATGTACCCCAGCACTACAAACAAAACCCCGTTCATAAAAAGACTGGCAACCTGTACCTGGAAGAATCCCCACTTATCGGTGAGGCGGCCGCCAAGGTAACCTCCCAGGAAAGCACCAATACCAAAAGTTGCCATGATGATTCCTGCATCTGAAAGGCTGTACCCCTTACGACTCAGGTAGATCGTCAGGAAAGGAATAACCATCGTTCCACTTCTATTCACGAGCATCACCAGCGACAATAACCACACTGGCTTTGGAATGCCACTGAATGCGTTGCGGTAAAGATGAATAGACGCCTGAAGCATTTGCTAAATTAAATGTTCACATGCAACGGGCTCGGCGGTATCCTTTATTTTTGCGAACTAAAATCTATTCATGAAAAAATTAATTGTTGTTCTTACCCTATTCTGCAGCACCGCCGTATTGTCTCAAACGAAAACTACCCCAGTAAAAAAACCAGTAACTACTGTTCGTGTATTGAAAAATGTAGCCGACTCTGCCTCCTACGCCATTGGTGTGAGTGTAGCCAATTTTTACAAACAGCAGGGTATTAAGTCGGTGAATGCATCGCTTGTTTCTAAAGCCATATCGGATGTACTGGGAGGCAAGAAGGCTCTGTTAGACGATAATCAGGCCAACACGGTAATGATGCGCTATATCAACCAGGCTTCAGAAGCGAAAGCCCTGCCCAACATCGCAGCAGGTAAAAAATTTCTTGCTCAGAATAAAACCAAAGCAGGCATAAAAACTACAGCTTCCGGTTTACAATACCAGGTGATGGTTGCAGGCAGCGGTCAGAAACCTTCTGCTTCTGATAGTGTTACCTGTCATTATGCGGGCACCCTCCTCGACGGAACTGAATTTGATAATTCTTATAAGCGTGGTCAGCCGATCACCTTCGCCGTTGGCGGTGTGATC
>JBGTIL010000143.1:0-3229 GCA_041745695.1 Chitinophagaceae bacterium
CTGCTGGGATGTATAGCCTTCATAATAATGAAACCTCCCCGACATGGCAACGATTGGAATGCCTTCGATAGTTCCGAAAATCAGTCGGCCATGATGCCCTTCAACCGTCGAGACAGGAAAATGTGGAATTGAGCTGTATTCTATGGCGCATACCACATCAATTTCCTGGGTGAAATTATGCAGCCCGCTGCCCAGCACGACGCCAATTCTGGGTGCCTGTGTTGCGTATGATCTAAGATAATCTGCTGCTGCAACCAGTTCCTGGTAATGGTCCATAAAGCGGCAAAGATAGCCGTACCGCTTTGATAAGCCAGCTGCTGGATATCATAATGTTCTCAGGAGGAGCCGGTGGTCACGCCTGACTTTTTGCGATAAGCACGGACGAATCCACTCAAATGGTCATGCGCAAATGCTTTATCGTTCTAAGTTCAGGTGGATGATTTAGTAGTCATTGTCCTTTTTTTGTTCGGGTTCTTTGTCCTTATCTTTCTTTCCGCCAAAGATGCTTCTGAACAAACCTTTTTTCTCTTTCTTTTCTTCTTCAGGTAATTTTCCTTCTCCTATTTTGACAGCCTTTTTATTGGCAGTATCATTTTTTGTTTTATCTGCAGGTGGTGGCTTGTTGTCGTCAATCGGTCGCTTAGATTCAGCTCCAAGTGTATCGAAAGATTCGTCGAGGCCGTAGTCGCTCGCATTGCCGCCTCCAACGTCGGTGCCTTCGGCTCCCGGCTGCAAGTCACTTTCAATGATTCCCGAAATATCTGCATCAAGCATTTCATTTTGCAGACTGGCAGGCTTTTGAAAAATGGCCTTCCGGTCGATGCCTAAAGTTTTATCGGCGTAGACTTTTTTAAAGAAGGACTCCCAAATTGGACGTGCAGCGAGACCGCCATATCCCTCTCCGCTTTCGATGCGTATGAACCTGTCGTCGCAACCGATCCAGGTACCGGCCATTAGCTGAGGAGTATATCCCATAAACCAGGCGTCTGCATTGTTTTGTGTTGTACCGGTTTTGCCACCCATTTCTGAAGCACCGAGGCGTTGCATTAATCCTGCTGCAGTCCCCTTGGTTACAGGACCTTCCATGAGGCGTGTCATGTTGTAAGCCGTTACCTCACTGATGGCTTCCTTCCTGTTGGAACTATAGTCGAAACGCTTGATCACATTACCGTTGCGGTCTTCAATACGGCTGATAAAGTAAGGCTTGGTGGAGAAGCCGTGCCCGGCAAATATGCTGTAGCCCCAGAGCATTTCGTATAAAGAAAGGTCGCAGGAGCCGAGCGCAATTGACGGGAAGGGCTCCACTTTAGTAGGGATGTTAATACGTTCAAGGAAATTGGCAAATTGAGCAGGGCCCACCTGCTTCATGATATAAGCAGTGGCGCAATTGCGCGACCAGGCGAGTGCGGAAGCCATGGTAACTGTTCTGCCGGTGCAAGTCTTGCCGGTAGCAGGCACGGGGCCTGCTGCTCCAAATGATTGTTGTACATCTTCAACCGGGGTTTCGGCAGTAAAGCCCCGCTCCTCCATGGCTTGAGCATAAAGCAGCGGCTTGATGGAAGACCCTACCTGTCTTTTGGTCTTGATGTTTGCATGATCGAATTTGTACGTTTTGAAATCGATGCCTCCCACCCAGGCCCTTACCTCTCCGGTCATAGGGTCTGTTACCATAAATGCCGTTTGAAGCATCTGCCTGTGGTATTTTATGGAGTCGTACGGTGTCATTACCGTGTCCTTCTCGCGCTTTGAAGTCCAGGCAAAAATGCGCATGGGCGTTTTCTTATAAAAGGTTTTTTTGATGTCGTCTTCATCCATGCCCTCATCTTGCAGGTGCGACCAGCGGTCGCTATTTTTCATGGCTGCCAATAATACCTTTTCATTGCCTTTCCAGACACTGCCGGATTTGACATTACGCTGACTCTTGAGGATTTTTTGAAGGATGGGCATTTGCTGAGCCACTGCCTCTTCTGCATAGGTTTGCATGCGGGGATTGATGGTTGTGAAGATGCGCAAACCGTCGTCGTATATATCATAGGCTTCACCATCGGGTTTCTCTATAGTTTTTAGCGCCTCTGTTAACTCCCCTTTTAATACCTCGCGGAAATAAGGAGCATAGCCCGTGTTTTCATCTAACTTTTTGTAGTTGGTATTGATAGGCAGTTTCTTCAGTTTAGTAGCTGATGTACTATTAATGAAGCCATTCTTTTCCATCTGCCCCAACACTACATTTCTCCTATCACGAGCTGCTTTCGGGTTGCGCCGGGGATTATACAGTGAGTTGGCTTTGAGCATCCCGACAAGAACAGCGGCTTCTTCAATTGCCAGGCGGTCCGGTTCTTTTTGAAAAAACGTGCGCGCCGCATTTCTGATCCCGTAAATATTTTCTCCGAAAGGAACGGCGTTGAGGTATAATGCCAGTATTTCTTCTTTAGTGAAATTTCTTTCCAGACGGATAGAGATGATGTACTCTTTTATTTTTTGTATGCCTCTGAGGAAAATATTGGATTCCCTTTCGCCATTGAATAAGTTGAGGGCCAGCTGCTGTGTAATAGTCGATCCACCCCCCTCTTTACCCAATAAAATGATAGCCCTTAAAGTGGCTGTGGCATCGATGCCCGAATGATCATAATACCGCTCGTCTTCCGTAGCCACGAGCGCCTCAATCACATGTTTGGAAATGTCTTTGTAGGGGACATTGCTGCGATTGCCTCTTTCACGGTAGTACTTACCCATCAGTGTTCCATCAGAAGCAAAGACTTCAGATGATTGCAATATGCTTGGGTTTTCCAGTTGTTTTAAAGAAGGCATCTTACCAAATACACCGAGCATGGCAGCTGCGATAACAGACAGAAAAATGATAAAGCTGCCAAGAAAAAGTTTCCAAAAAATCCGCACGCTTTTCCTCGTACCAATTTTTTTAACCGGCGTTGCTTTTTGCATAGTGATAGTTTAATGAGGCTGAGGACTGGAAAAAATAAGTAAGCTGGTAAATCACCACAAAGCAAAGAAAAATAAAGTAGAACCGTTGAGTGGAATAAGTTCTGATTTAAAATTTAACAGGGAGCGCCTCCCTGAGAAATTTGGTATACGCAGCAAAGTCTTTGGTACTTATCACAGCATCAAGGTTTTCCTGCGAGATAACGCTGAAAGAAAACTTGTCGCCTTTAAGCCAGGGCACAATTTGTGAGGCAGCTACGGGCTTGGTATTCTGTACATAATCAATAGCACC
>JBGTIL010000144.1:0-2032 GCA_041745695.1 Chitinophagaceae bacterium
CAATACCAGCGTCCTGCTTCTTGATAGCGGATACGATCTGACCTTCTGTAAATCGCTTCTTCATGTATAAAAGTTTAAAGTTAACAATCCGACTTCGTTGCTAACTCTAACCTTACTGGCTGAACTTCGGGGGAGCCTACAGGGTATCTAAACAGAATAGTCGTTAGCTACCATTGCATCTGATTGCAATTTGCTTTAGCTCTTTATTCGGTTTCAGTGACGAAGCGATAAAAGGATGGACGAATCGATTGTCAATTTTAGCCCTCTCATGTTTTTGATATTCTTAGGTTATGATTTCAACCCTTTGGAGATACAAATGTCCGCTTTGGGCAGAAACTAGAAGGTTTGGGCAATTAGGGACCGTAAAGGTTAAAAAGGGCCAAGGAAAACTTGTTATTGGTTCGATTACCTACCCACGTTTAAAGAATATTGTCTCTTCAAATGTGTCTGCCGTTTTTTACTTCTGAAGCTTGTTTTTCAGATTTAGTTGTCCTCGCTTTCTCGGCTTTGGCCCGCCTTTGTCATAAAAATTATCAATGTCAGCTGAACACCCTGTCAGTTGCACATGAGTCGCATCCTTAAACCGAAGCCATATTTTAAAATTGTTATGTAAATATAGTGCAGAACAAGAAAAATTATGCCGGTTGAAGTGCCAGCCCGAACTCAACCCCCTCTTCTACAATCATGACACAATTTTGACACCTTTTGTTTACAAATAATTGATCCTAATACTTTGTAAGAATCCAGTCCCCGGCACAATTTCCCGCATTAGATCCTCCCTTAAAACCGCACTATTGTAAAGTAGAGATTCGGGCAATAATTCATAACTTAAAAAATGAAGTAATTGCCATGAAAAAAACAAAGTTTACGGAGCAGCAGATTGCCTTTGCGCTCAAGCAGGCTGAGATGGGTACGCGGATGGATGAAGTCTGTCGGAAGATGTGTATTCGGAAGCCACATTTTATTCATTGAAGGAAAAGTGGGCTGGATACAAGCTTCTGACCGTTGACTGCTATTGCCCAATGGGCAGAATCACCAATAAGAATAAGATAATCCACTCTAACATTGTGAGAAGAGTTTTGCTGCATTACTGCTCACGTAGCGAGGCTTTATGCAGGGCAGGCATTTTCGTTCTGCAGCCACACTTAATTACTGAAGCAAAATAATAATTCTTTTGTTGAGTACATATTCTGTTGCCTGTATTGCATGAAACCTGTGTTAGCGGATGTACATCAGCCTTTGACCTTACTAGCCCGAATAATCCAGCGAATAGTGAAGAGGCTTGAGACTGCCAGGACAAGGAAGATTAAGCCGTATATAAGAACTGCATGCTGATGATAGACGCTGCTACTTGCTTCATGGAAATAATTCCCTTCCGAATTATACGGAAGTCTCACCCTATCGAAGAACAACCAGCCTGTCAGACAGGTGATCACAATCAGAAGAACAGTGACAATTGGCTTTATAATTTTAGTGAAGTTCATTATTTCCGCTTACGGGACGGGTATTCATGCAGTGATGGCATTTCCTGTTCCTTCAGTTTTGGTTAAAGGTATTGAGCGCATTTGAAAAATCTAAAGCCCGTAACATGCACTTAAGCCATCATTGCATGAATATCAGGTTAGGCGCATTTACTTAGAACTCTATATATTCTCTTTCCAGCCCAACAAGCTGCTGCAAATGGCAATTGCTAACCCGAAAAAACAACTACTTATCTCGAATGAGGTGGAATTGCAAGCCTATTCCAGCTTTAAGGGTATTCTTTCTGTTTTCTATTTCATTTGAGGTTTTATTGTCGGTATAGCTTATCATCAGTTCGAGTGCTACAGATGAATTAAGAAAAATGGCAGATCCTGCTGCCAATGAAAATTGATTAGCAACATCAGCTTTCTGCATGTCGGCTTGAGACCGTCCATAGGCATATCCACCATCGATAAACAGGTTCATCGTCTGGTCATCTGGAAAAAAGTAATATCGCACGAATGGGCCGATGGTATAACCCCAACTCTTTAGATCTGATAAACGATATACA
>JBGTIL010000145.1:0-2158 GCA_041745695.1 Chitinophagaceae bacterium
AAACGGTCTTCAATAACAAGCGGACAACTTACCCGTCCACACGCATCGTGAACTTTGGAATCAGCGCCCAGTTTTAATAAAACGAATATGAAATTGCGACAATACATAGCACCGCTCTTTTTTTTGTTGCTGCTGGCTTCCTGTAAAAAGGACTTTTTGCAGCGCGACCCGGGTGTTCCCATCGACTTTGACAAGATCTTTAGTGACTCACGCCTGGCAGCGGGATTCGGAGATAATTCTTACAGTTTCTTGATTAATGATTATGCCAGGCTCACTACCGCCAATGGTATGACCAGCCAGTTCACCGACGAGTCTATTTCCAACACCGGCGATATTGTTATCGATGTCATGAACAGCGGCAGGTTTCTGCATCCCAGCGCCACAGATGTAAATGTCATTTACCCGCAGATGTACCGCGGCATTCGAAATGCCAACCTGATGCTGGCCAACATGGACCGCGTTCCATGGACGCCTGATTACAACCCAAAATTCATCCGTGGTGAGCAACTGTTCCTGCGCGCCTTTTTCTACTTCGAATTGATGAAGAGGTTTGGTGGCGTTGTGCTGCTCGACAAGGCACAGAGCGTTGAGGAATCGGGTGCAGATCTGCCCCGCAGCACCTACGATGCAACTTTAGCCTTTATTTTAAAGGACCTGGACGAGTCTGTCAGCCTGCTTCCTGTAGAAGCAACCGGTTCCAGTTATGGACGCCCCACCTCTGGCGCCTCCCTGGCACTGAGAGCACGTGCCTTACTCCATGCTGCCAGCCCTTTGCACAACCCTGCAGGTGATGTGACAAAATGGAAAATGGCTGCCGATGCCGCGAAATCTTTAATTACAAAAAATCTATATGCACTTGAGGCAGCTTACGAAAACGTGTTGATTGCGCCAGGCTCTGCAGAATATATTTTAACCAGCGTCAAGCCAGCCCGTATCTGGACAGGTTATATCGAAAACTTTCTGGCGCCTCCCAGTTATGCAGGACAGCAAAGTTTACTCTCACCTACACAGAACCACGTAGACCTGTATGAGATGAGTAATGGCAAGCCTATTACTGATCCAACATCGGGTTACAATCCACAACAGCCTTATCTCAACCGTGATCCCAGGTTTTACAACAACATTATTTATAACGACCAAACCTGGCAGGGCCGAAAGGTAGAAACATACACCGGCGGCCGGGATGTTTCAGCAACCAGTAACATTTATACCAAAACGGGATACTACCTCAAACGCCTGTGGCCCGAACAGATCTCAAAAAACGCCGGTACGGCCTTACTCAATTACGTGTACTTCCGGTATGCTGAAGTACTGCTGAATTATGCCGAAGCGCTCAACGAAGCTGAAGGGCCGGTAGCAGAAGTGTACACAGCCGTAAACAGCATTCGTACAAGAGCAAAGATTGCAGTGCTTCCTGCAGGCCTTTCAAAAGACGCCATGCGTGCACGTATCAGGAACGAGCGCGCCGTTGAGTTTGCTTTTGAAGATATGCGGTGGTGGGATATCCTTCGCTGGAAGCAGGGCGTGGAAATCGTTACGCAGCCCATGCGGGGTATGCGCATCACCAGATCGGGTACCGCCTTCTCTTACCAGGTATTTACCCTCCCTGCCAACAACCAGAAGATCTTTCAGCCGCACATGCATTTTTATCCTATCCCTCAGTCAGAAATATACAAAAGCACGGGTGCCCTGAAACAAAATCCAGGCTGGTGATGAAGCCTCCCGAATGGCATCTCCAACTAAGCCTACCAAAAATTAATAGAACATGAGGATTATAAAATATTTTTTACTGCTCGCTGTTTTTAGTGGAGTCTTTGCTCCCGCTGCAATAGCCCAGGTGAGCCAAACGTTCTCTGGAAAAGTTACAGATAAGAACGGCGCACCCGTGCCGGGCATGACCGTTGAAGTTCAGGAACAGAACCGAAGAACCCTTACAGCCGCAGATGGGAGCTTCACCATTCAGAGCGAAGTGGGCGCCCTATTGGTCTTCAGCAAAAAAGGATTCAATAGTTTTCAGAAAAGAACAGGAGATGCGCTGGAGATCAACATTGTGGCGGAAGCGGCGATCATCGGTGGCGGCGAAGAAGACGACATTATAATACCTTTTGGCACCAGGAAAAAGCGCGCATTAACTTATGCTGTCTCACAGGTAAATGCC
>JBGTIL010000146.1:0-6840 GCA_041745695.1 Chitinophagaceae bacterium
GCAGGGCATGCAGCCAGAAATGAAGGTGAAAATGCGATCTACATTGCGCACGACGACATTACCTTTCTTCGCAATCACCCTTTTCATAAAACGTCGCTGCTGCTGGGAGATGTAAAACTAACGGCAACAGTGATCAACACCGGTAACAAAGCCCATAACGTGGTTCCCGATAGCTGCAGTTTCGTTGTAGACGTGAGGGTGAACGAATTGTATAGCATGGAGGAAGTGTTGCACGGTTTGCAGTCCTCTATGAAAAGCCAGGTAGTGCCACGCAGCATGCGTTTGCGCTCCAGTTCAATACCACTCGGCCATCCGCTTGTTAAGGCGGGTCTTGCATTGGGCAGAGAATATTATGGCTCACCTACAACATCCGACAAAGCCCTCATGCCGTTCCCCGCTTTAAAAATGGGACCTGGTTTTTCGGCAAGGAGTCATACCGCAGATGAGTACATCCATCTATCCGAAATCAGTGAAGGCATCAGTTTGTATATTCAACTGCTCAACCAATTATTATGAAGCTCTGGCAAAAAGAAGCAACGTCTGTATCGGAACTGATCCAGTTGTTTACGGTGGGGCGCGACAAAGAATTTGACCTGCTGCTGGCAAAGTACGACGTGCAGGGATCTATTGCACACGTGACCATGCTGGGCGAAATAGGGCTGATGACCAAAGCCGAAACGCAACAGGCAGTAACCGCCCTGGAACAAATTCTCACAGAAATAGCCGACGGAAGTTTTGTGCTGGACGCAGACGCCGAAGATGTTCACTCCCAGGTGGAGTACCTGCTTACACAACGCATCGGGGACACAGGTAAAAAAATTCACAGTGGCCGTAGCCGCAACGACCAGGTGGCAGTAGATATCAAACTCTATCTCCGTGCTGAAGTGCTGGCGGTGAGCGAACGAATCACTGAGCTTTTTGGATTACTTATTCAACAGAGTAATAAGTACAGCGCCCGCCTGTTACCCGGTTATACGCACCTGCAGATAGCCATGCCTTCCTCTTTTGGATTATGGTTCGGTGCTTATGCTGAGAGCCTGGTAGATGATATGGAAATACTGGGTGCCGCTTACCGGGTTGCCAATAAGAATCCTTTGGGAAGCGGTGCTGGTTATGGGTCATCATTTCCGCTTCAACGACAGCTGACTACAGACCTGCTCCAATTTTCATCGCTTAATTATAATTCAGTCTATGCACAGATGACCAGGGGTAAGACGGAAAAATGTGTTGCTTTCGGACTGAGTGCAATTGCAGCAACGCTTAGTAAACTGGCGATGGACTGCTGCCTGTACCTGAACCAGAATTTTGGTTTTATCTCTTTCCCGGCAGAACTCACCACCGGCAGCAGCATCATGCCCCACAAAAAAAACCCGGATGTGTTTGAACTGATCCGTGCCAAGTGCAATCGAATCCAGGCCATCCCCAACGAGCTTACCCTGTTGTTGAATAACCTGCCCTCCGGCTACCACCGCGATCTGCAGCTGACAAAAGAAATTTTATTTCCTGCTTTCGAAGAACTGAAAGCCTGTATTCAGCTGGCTATCGTGATGCTCAGACAAATTGAGGTGAGAGATAATATCCTCGCTGACGAAAAGTACAAGTACCTGTTTAGTGTGGAAGCCGTGAACAGCCTGGTGAACAGCGGACTGCCTTTCAGAGATGCTTACCGGCAGGTAGGAAATGAGATTGACAATGGAACGTTTCATTACGAGTACAGCAAGCTGCACCATACCCATGAGGGTAGTATTGGGAACTTATGTAACGAAGCCATAACTGCTGCGTTTCATGAAGTGGTGTCTCGCTTTAAAGGTTAATTCTAACTTGTACCGGCCCAAACTTTAAGCATATATTTATTGCAGTGACCGTTATTATTTTGACGTCTGACCGGGAAATAAGCTTTAGCAACCGGAAACAGTGAATTCAATCCCGCTTTATATTAAATAAAAAGTTTCACACATATGAGCTCAAATGCATCAGGACCTATCAACACCGCGTTATTATCCTTTGGCATGTCGGGATGGGTGTTTCATGCGCCGTTTGTAGCCCACAATCCCAACTTCAATTTCTACGGCGTTTGGGAGCGTACAAAGAATGCTGCCCAGGAGGCTTATGCGGGTGTAAAAACATTCAGAACCCTTGACGCGCTTTTGGCAGATGACGCAATTGAACTGGTGGTAGTGAATACGCCCAACCTCACTCACTACGAGTATGCATTAGCAGCATTAAAAGCCGGTAAGCACGTGGTAGTTGAAAAGCCCTTTACGGTTACCGTGAAGGAAGGAGAGGAACTGATTGCACTGGCCAGAGAGAAAAACTTGTTCCTATCGGTATACCATAACCGCCGTTTTGATAGCGATTACAAAGCCGTAAAAAAAGTGGTTTCAGAAGGTTTGTTGGGAGAACTCAGTGATGTGGAGATTCACTACGACCGCTTCAAACCTGAACTAAGTCCAAAAATTCATAAAGAGCTTCCGCACAAAGGTACTGGTGCGCTCTACGACCTTGGCTCGCACCTGATTGATCAGGCCCTGCAACTGTTTGGAATGCCCGAGGCCTTGTTTGCAGATATGCAAAAGGTGCGGCCCGGATCTGTGGTGGATGATTATTTTGAAGTGCTGCTTTATTACCCACGCTTCAGGGTCAGGCTGAAATCGAACTACCTGGTACGCGAACCCCTGCCTGCTTATATTTTGCATGGGGCAAAGGGATCATTCATCAAGGCCAAAACCGACGTGCAGGAAACAGCACTGCAGGCTGGCGGAAAACCGGGCAGCGCCAACTGGGGCAAGGAACCGGACGAGGAGCGGGGACTGCTACATACCGAAACCTCAGACGGCAAAGTAACGAAGGAACTGACCCGTGCTCCCAATGGCAATTACGCTGATTACTACAAAGGCATTCATGCTGCGATACGAGAGGGCGCTCCTTTACCCGTGACCGCAGACGAAGGCCTGCAGGTGATCAGGATCATTGAAGCGGCCTTTCAAAGCCACGAAGAACAAAAGGTGATCGCGCTGTAGTGTCCGGTCTTACAAGTTGATCCGCTAACCACATAAGCAGAGCATGCGGTTAGGCTCTTCTTTCTGACCGGTGCGGCTTGTCACTCACAACTGGCAGCGCAACAGCTTGAACCCTGCATGGTCTGATTCGCCCGCCGGCCTGCCTATCCGAAATGCAAAAAGCATTTGTAGCCTGTTGAGGTCACAAATGCTTTTGCCAAAGTATCGCGATAACCGCTATCTTATTCTTCAGATTTATTTGGAACGAACGTAAGCTTCAGAAAATCAGAACCAACGAAGATCCTTGCCAGGTTGATGTCTTCCGTTTTCTGATAGGCAGACAGGCGTGACTGCGGCACAATTCTCCAGAAGTTCTTCACCCGCAGGTCGTTGTAATCGCGTCCTTTTACAAACAGACCACGCACGGGGTCTCTTTTCTTCAGTTCAAAACGAATAATTTTCCCTTCGGGAACCTGATTATTCGCCATAAATTTTTCAATTTGTTCGATAGTCATGCGCGGAAAGGTAATAGATTGTTGCTTTAAAAATTGTTAAAAAATCTCGGAACTTTTAACAATTGCACGAACACCAAGGCAAACCTGCCCGTACTTCGTTCACCGGCCAGCCACACTGCCCTGTTCAACCGGCACCAGTTTGAAGATGACACCAGGATTTTCAACAGCCATGTAAACAAAGCCATCGGGCCCCATTCTTACGTCTCGCACCCTGCCAATGTTTTTGAAGAGTATTTCTTCGCTCACGACTTTATTACCCTGTAGTTTGCACAGATTCAGATATTTAAAACGCATCGATCCTACCAGCACACTTCCTTTCCAGCCCTTGTACCGGTTGCCCGAAACGAAAGCCATTCCGGAAGGAGCTATTGATGGAACCCAGTAATGTGCCGGCGCCTGTACACCTTCCAGGGTGGTGTTTTTGGTTAAAGAGGTACCATTGTAATTGATGCCATAAGAGGCAATGGGCCAACCGTAATTCTTTCCTACAGCAATGATATTGATCTCGTCACCTCCGCGGGGTCCGTGCTCATTTGTCCAAAGCGCACCTGTTACAGGGTGGAACACAGATCCCTGCGGATTGCGATGTCCATAAGAGTAAATAGTCGGGCGTGCTCCCGCGGTGCTGATAAACGGATTGTCTTTAGGAACAGTTCCATCGTCCCTGATCCGGTGTATTTTTCCAAGGTCACTGCCGAGGCTTTGTGGGTTTTGTTTTTCGTTTCCGCGTTCCCCTACGGTGATGTACAGCAGTCCGTCCTTTCCAAACTGCATCCGGCATCCGTAGTGGTGGCGTGTTTTAGACCAGGGCTCGGCAACGAAAATGTTCTCAACGCCGCTGAGGGTGGTGCCCGACAATTTCCCCCGGGCTACAGCCGTCGTTGCCAGTGTGCCGGCATCAGTTTTCTTACCCAAAGAATAAGAGAGATACACCATGCCGTTTTTTGCAAACTGGGGATGCAGGATCACATCCATCAGTCCACCCTGACCTTCTGCAACCACTTCCGGTACACCAGTAACAAGGTCTTTTTTACCATTCTTGCCTACCCGGTATACGCTTCCGCCTTTGTCTGTTACCAGCATATCGCCGCCAGGCAAAAACGCCATTCCCCAGGGCGACTTAAGCCCTGTTAGCACAGTGTCGAGCCGAATGGTGATCGTTTCCGTCTTAAAAATATTGGACGTGGGCTTATCTGTAAATTCGTAGCGCTTTACGTTTTGGATCCCCGTTTTGATATAGTCTACCAGCTCGCGGATCTCTACATCTGTAAACGCTGTATCAAAACCGGGCATGCCTTCGTCGTGGTATCCCGATTTGATTCCTTTAAAGAGGTCTTCATCTGAACTGCCATGCTTCCATTTCCGGTCTACAAAAGCATTCATTTGCTCGCCATGACAACCTGAGCAGTATTCCTTGTAATTGGCTTCAGGCGTTGCAGCAGCAGATTTTTTGAGCCGGGTAGTAGGTGAGGATTGATCCATATACAGGTTGCCTGCAAATCCCATCGTGATAATGGCGGACAGAAACATAATCGATCTGAACATAGAAAATGATTAATGAGTAAATTTATAGATAAGCATTTACATTTCGTGTGGGGTGACAGCCGTTAAGCCTGAAAAAATGCGACAGGAGACTTCATTGATGCCATCGGTTTAAAACAGGTGAGCCTTGCTTGTCTATTTGGTATATTTATTTGTTCAACACATAAAAAAATCGCATGAAAATTTTACTCAGCATGTTTTGTCTCGGGACAGTGTTAGTGGGTTACGCTCAGGGTCCCCGCCTGGAAAAGGTTTGGGAAACCGACTCGATAGTAGCTATCCCTGAATCGGTTTTGGCTGATGCCCGCACAGGCCGGTTGTACATCTCCCTTATAGACGGTGCACCCTGGGCCAAAGACGGGAAAGGAGGCATTGGCTTGCTGAACGCCGACGGCAAAAGCTACGATTCAACCTGGGTGACGGGTTTAGATGCACCCAAAGGAATGGGAATATTTAAAAACAAACTGTACGTGGCCGACATGAACGAGGTAGTGGTGATTGATGTGCCATCGCGCAAAGTCGAAAAGCGGATTGTGATCGACAGTGCCACGTGGCTCAACGATATTACCGTATCTGACAAGGGGATCGTGTACGTGTCTGATTCTAAAACCGGGAAAGTATGGCAGGTGGTTAAAAACAAGGCAACCCTGTACCTGCAAGACCTGAAAGGCATCAACGGGCTGAAGGCTGTGAAAGACGGTCTCGTGATCGCTTCTGGCACTGCATTGGTTAAAGCCGACAGCCGCAAGAAGATAACAGCTATTGCCACGCTTCCACAGGGCGGCGACGGGATAGAGCCTATTGGCAATGGCGATCTGCTGGTAACGTCATGGGGCGGGTACATTTATTACGTTACTGCTAAAGGCGTGGTAACAACCCTGCTGGATACACAAGCGAGTAAGATCAATGCAGCGGATATCGGATATGACCCAGTGAAAAAAATGGTCTACGTGCCTACTTTCTTTGCTAAAACAATTGTAGCCTACCAGTTGAAATAAATCGCTCCTTCAGGAGCAACTGCTATAGCCTCAGGCAATTCAATCATTACAAAACGCAAAAAAACCCGTCGTGCCGAGTGCTATCTCGTCCGACGGGTTTTTTATTTTTAAAGCACGTAATATCAATACTTATCTGATCTGACCACGAACAATGCCACCCGGGAAACGGCGGCTGTGTGCATTTGCATAGATGGTTCCGGTTTTTACCAGGGCAACATTTGCGTCAGAAAGTGTGATGATCTTTACCGTACCAAACTCGGCAGCACTACTGTAGATACCAACAATCACCGGTCCATTTACTCCGGCAGCACCTGTATGAATATGGGATGCTGTCAGGGTATCTGTTGCGGGTACGTCGTTCACCACAAACTTAGCATACAGCTTCTTGTCGGAGGTCAGGCGAAAAGTAGCTAAACCTGTTGCAGGCGTCACTACTGGGGCAACTTCATTGCTACCACTTAAAGGAACGTCTGCCACCATTTCCAGCTTTGTATTCAATTGCCCGCGCACCAGGCCAGAACCGACCTGGGTAGAGTGCACATTAAAATACAATTCGATAGCGTCATTCTTCAGGCTGTCTACGAAGCTGCTTCTCAGGTTCGTAACGGTTCCTGAGGCGTTACTGCCTGTGAACGTAGGGTTCAGACCAACAATAACCGGTCCGTTGGTAATTACATCGCCAGTATGAATGTGCGCAGCGGTCAAGGCATCCCCTGCAGCCAGCCCGGTTACTGCAATCGTATACTTAAGGGAATTGTCAGAAAGCAACTGCATGGTTGCGGTTCC
>JBGTIL010000147.1:0-15515 GCA_041745695.1 Chitinophagaceae bacterium
AACTGCTCTCGTAGAGCCTCTTTTAGCGAAGTTAATTGCCCGTCTGTTAATGCTACAACAGTGCTGTTAACAGTAGTGAGTTGTTGTTCCACACGCAGGCTTACTTCAGAGTACGATCTAAGGTCTTCTCTCAGTTTCAGCAGATGTTGTTCTTGCTGTTTTAGCGCTTTTAATTCCTGGAGGATTTCCTGCAACACGGTTTCCATGATCTCCTGTTCCATGCCAATCTATTTTAGTATGAAAAATGAATCCATTTCTTATAAATGCAGCGATCGATTTTAAACTTTCCGTTTTTTCTTGAGCAGTTCCGGGTTCAGCGCCTCTGAAGCCTTTTCCGGCGATAGCAGCAGGTCTAGAGCCTGATTAAGGTCGTGCCCGGGTTGTTTCTCAGGAACTGTTTGACCCAGTTTTTGAAGTGGAATTTTTTCATCCTGCGATCGGGTACTGTCCCTTTCTCTGCTTGTCGAGAGATTATCATTTTCTGTTTTGATTCGTTGCTGCATACTATTCTGAGCCAGGCTTTTTTCAATTCGCATTAGGGAGTAGCCAACGTCAGAACCTTTTACTTTTACCCCTTTGCTATCCAGAAAGGAGATGCCCCTGCCTTTTATAACCTGGTAGCCTAATGCCTTCATTTCCATTTCAAACCGGCTGTAGGATGTACACCCGGCAAGACTTTGTTTAATATGCTTTTTAAGTTCTTCTTTTCTTTGATCCAGCCGTGGCAGTTGTTGTTGTTCTTTGTTTAAATAGCGCTTGGGCGAGAGCACTTGCTGTAGATCATATTGCGCTTCCATTTTGCGACAGAAAAGAGCAATCTTTTTATAACTGTTGCTGTCGGAAACTGCCCTGGCATCAAAGCCGATCCGGTTGGCTACGATGTGCAGGTGCTGATGGTCTGTATCCTTGTGTCCGACAGCTATATACTGATTGTTTTGAAAGCCTAACTCTTTCGCACAAGCCTCCGCTATTAGAGCAAGTTTATCCTTTCCCAAGTGCTCTCCGGGAGCCAAACTCAGTGTAATGTGTAACACCGGTTTAGATACTTTTTGATTGAGCAACCGCACTTCGTTGAATTGTTGGATCAGGTCCTTTTCATGGCCGTAACATTGGTTATATGAGAGGACTTCTGCCCGTTCTTTTATGACCGTTTGCCCATCCATTTCTTTATCACGGAGACAGTAAAGCAGGCAGCCGCGGAAGGATTTTCCGATCATTATTTTGCCAATCATTTGAGGTAGTTTTTAATGTCCTGCGCCAGCTGTTTGAACTGCCCGGAAAAGTATTGTAGCTCTGCCCGCTCCAGTGCATTTAGTTCTTCAATTCCATTCCTTTTTTTAGCGATCTGGTTCAGGTTAGCGGCCATGTGGTTCATCGTTCCGGTAAAGGCCAATACTTGCTTCGGCAGCACTTTTTGCTGCCTGTCAATTTTGCACCCGAGGCCCAGGTTGCGCAGGTATTCTGAAACGGTTAGCAGCACAGACTTTGCCCTTACTTCAATTACTTTTCGCTCAAGCAGCGTACATTTCACCGCCAGCATCTGGTCTCGCTTTACCGCTTTTTTAGGCCGCCCCCCTTTGCCAGATGACTTGCCCTTTCTTTCATTTGCTGCTTCCATCACATTCCATTTACACATAATCAGCGGCTTGCGCCTCAGAGCTTTTTCTTTTCACCAGCCCACCCGAATGCGTAGCATGAGCCCAGAGGAGCGGAGCTACGACGGTTTTGGGTTACCCAAAACATAGCTGGCTCCCTACATTCAAAAATGTCTACCTCTCCGGAGGCTTGGTCCCTTTTTCGTCTTCTGCTGATGAATTAGAAAGTCATTCAGATCCTTATGCCCGGCATACAGTGAGCTCCTGTCTTTGTACTTTGATGACCAGTGGAGTGCTTGTTCAGTGGCTTTGACTCCAGCCGTATCTCGGTCTAAAAAAAGTAGGATAGAAGCGTGACTTTCCATGGCCGACCGACTTTTTTCGAGAAAGGAAAGTGAATTGAGTACTAGGAAATTGGTCTGCATTTCTGGCAGTTCTATGCTGTTGTCCTGAGCGTTTCTATAGTGTAAATCGAGGTAAGAGAGAAAGGAAAAGCAGCCTTCAAATACAGCAAGGTGATCGAAAGTTTTACCCGTGAGCGTTACATCTTTGGGTGCACTGCTGCCCTTAAAATATTCGTTTCGGAGCTCAAATCCCCCGCTGTTATTTTGGAAACCAAGAGCTGAAAACGACTTCCCGTGTAGCTCAAAAGACACTTCTTTCAGGTGCTGTTTGCCAAGCTCGAGTGGGATCTTTCGACTACTTAGATACCGGCAAAGTGAAGGGCTTGTGATTGTACCTGCGGCGGTTACAGCCAGTTTGTTTTCACCGGCGCCGGCCTCGCTTTTTTGAATGGAACGAGGCTGGTGAAAAGAAAAATTCACTGCCGGTTTTGCTTCCAGTTTTTGCAAGAATTCTTTTACGGAGCAGCCATAAAACAGCACTCCAAAATCCACCAACCTGCCGCCCTTCCCGATGCCGTGATCATACCACACGTTTGCTTTCCGGTTCACCTTAAAGGACGGCGTTCTTTCCTGCCGCAACGGGGACAGGTACCAGTAGTCATCACCGCGGACTTTTTGGGGTTGATGGCCTAAATTCTTGAGATAATCAACCAGGTCAAATTCATTTGCCTGGGCACACAAAACGATTCGCTCCATATTCATTCTTGATTTAAATTGGTCAGAAAAGTTTTTAAGTAGCCTCAGGATCTAGCTGTACTTATGATTGGTTTAGACTTTCGTTGGGCTCCGGGAATTAATATCAAAAAAGCTACTTTAAAGCCGCGGATTGTACGACAAGTACACATGCCCAAACAGTGTTTGTGAAATCATCTCCCTATTCCGATTTACGTAATCGTTTTTCTAGTTGCTGCATATCGTCACTTACTTTCTTTTCCAGCACGCGGGCATAAATTTGGGTGGTGGAAAGTTTGGTATGACCCAGCATTTTGCTCACCGTTTCAATGGGTACTCCATTCGACAGGGTAATCGTAGTGGCAAACGTATGGCGAGCCGTCTGGAAAGAAAAGGGCTTTGCAATTTTGCAATGACCGGCAATCTCTTTCAAATAGGCGTTCATCTTTTGATTGGAAAGAGTTGGAAACACCTTCCCCCGGACGGCAGCCCTTGGATCATTTTTGTATTTCTCAACAACGGTTTTTGCCTGCGGCAGCAAGGGGACGTTTACAGTCGTTTCCGTTTTTTGCCGGGAGGTTTTGATCCAGTGGCCGCCGTCCATTCCAATACAGATATGGGCGGGATGCAGGTTCATCAAATCAATGTAAGCAAGTCCCGTATAGCAACTGAATACGAACAGGTCCCGTGCCATGTGAAGCTTGTGTACCGGTAGTTCAGTGGATTCAACAAGAAGGAGTTCTGAGGGTGTGAGAAACGCCTTGTCCACTTTCTGAAAACGTAGCGAATAGCGTTGAAAGGGGTCTTTCGGAATCCACTCCATTTTGGCTGCCAGAGTGACCATTTTCCGCAGCCGTTCCATGTGCTTCATCACGCCGTTGTTCGTGAGCGGATTGCTTTCCATCAGGGGTGTGCTCTTGCGCAGGAAAATTTCAAACTCGGTAATGAACTGGAAGTTCAAATCCGTCAATGGAATGTCTTTTACCCGGTGCTTTTTTTCTAGAAAGGCTTTGAGATAACGCTCCGTTGTGAAGTAATTCTTTAGCGTCCCGGGAGCAAGGATCGTCTTCATGTTTTCATTGTGGTACCTGATCAAACCACAAAGTGTGTAATTACTTTCTTCTTCGCCCAGGAACAGGCTTTTGATCGCCTGTGGTGTAACTTTCTTTTTTTCTAAGTGTAGTGCGCGCACGCACTCCATGAGTTGGTAACGGACGTCGCTTAGATAAGGGTTGAGGCTCTCCATTAACTTTTTGTTGCCTTTTATGCAGCCTGCTTTTACATCCCAATGTTGGAGCGGAACATTTTTCTTCAGGGAAAGTTCAAGCCGCTTTTTTGCGACGCAGATTCTAACATAGATCAAGGCATCGCTGGGCGTAGCCTTGACAGGCCGTGCAATGAAGTGCACGGCAAAAGGATTGGTAGCTCTCATTCTTCACCATTTTTTTGATTAAAAAAATTTCAGTTCTTCGGTCTACCAGTGCGATTTGTACGAGTTCAGGCTAAAATACTCACCAGAGAGCTTCTGGAAATTTCGAAAAGTCAAAGCTACAGCGGATTTGGACCGGAAGATTGACTCACCAATAACTCACCAGAAAGGTGCATTTCTTTGTATTTTATTGATATGGGATGTGCATAAAAAAGCCCGCAAACCATTGATTTTGCGGGCTTTTGGTGCAATTTGTATTATTGCTCCGTCGGGAAGACAGGATTCGAACCTGCGACCCCCTGGTCCCAAACCAGGTGCGCTACCGGCCTGCGCTACTTCCCGATTGAACTGAACCGCAAATGTAGCCTAATGCGGTCAACCAATGTTTTTAATCTGCCGTTGTGCGTAGGGCACTCTACACAGATTCTGACGCCCTGTAATAACAAAGCGGCTGCAAATATACGAATCTGACAATTACAGCAAGCAATCGATGAATTTCGATTCCCACCCGTGTTCTTCACTGTTCATAATAATTGCGTAGTCCCATTCGACTTTGGTGCCGCACCAAAACTTTTCCTGCCCATTCAATATTTGGCTATCTTCCGGGTGCCTTTAAGTTTCAGCTTGTATTCAATATCCCAACCACATCGATAAGAATTCGATGTTTTAAACTCCAGGAATGAAAAACCATCTTCCGCCAGGATCAGCTCCCGATACACTACAGCATCCAGTCGTCGACATCCGGATTTTTGAAGCCATGCCAGGCAACTGCGTTCTGGTGCAGCCTGATGCTCCTTTCTATACCGTCCTTGCAGTTACTCAAGGAATGTTGGATGAACGGAAACTCACAAGGGAAGCAACGCTGCATAGACCATTTTCTGAAAGCTTTGGTTTCAGTGCTGACCATTCTTCGGAGCGGGACCACGCGACAGACCTTTTAACACTGGCTTCCTTAGAAAAGGTGCTGCAGGAAAAACAGCCACATCGCTTGACCATCGTAATGCACGAGGAATGCTCCAGAGACGGTGTTCACCTCGAACTGAGCTGGACCGTGACTAACAAACCCATTCTGGATGCAGCCGGCTGCGTTCAGTACATTATCCATACCATCGAGGAGGTGCCGGGCCAGGTAAGATCACTCGCAGAACACCTAAAAACGAATGTAAACGAGGGGTCTGGAATTGACGCGACCGAAATTGATGAAACTGACATTCATACCAACGCAGTAACCTCTGGCTCGGCTACCCCGGACGAGTCTGGGATGATGCGACCTCCTGTATCAGAAGATCTTATCCGGGGGCAAGCAGGTACGCTCTCACCTGCCGCGCGTGTTGTGCAAAACCCTGCGGCTCCCCCAGTGTCAGTTGTGAAGGATTGGCAAAGCGCACTGAGAGCGTACAACATAATGCTCCAGGCACCTGTTGCCATGTGTATCCTTAAAGGTTCTGCATACGAAGTGGAACTAGTCAACAATCAGATGTTGAAAATATGGGGAATACCTGGGGAGACCATATTACACGAGCCGCTATTCGACAGCCTGCCTGAAGCCAGAGAACAAGGGCTTGAAGCATTACTGCACCAGGTTTACCAGACAGGTCAAAATGAAAAAGCATCTGAAATACCCATCAACCTGCCCCGCGCAGGGATCATTGAAACAAGGTATTTCAACTTTTTGTATGAAGCACTGTTCGAATGCACGGCAGAGGTATCCGGGATCATGGTGACTGCCATTGATGTAACCGACTACGTGCTGGATCGCCAAAGAATGGAAGGAGTTGTAGCCAGACGCAGCAGGGAACTAGGCGAAGCCAATGCATCTTTGCAACACAGCGCCGCAGAACTCAAGCGCTCCAGCCACAACCTTGAAGAATTTGCTCATGCCGCTTCGCATGACCTCAAGGAGCCAATTCGAAAGATCCACTTCTTTACCAGCAGGCTGAAAGCCCAACTCGAACAACAAACAGGTGAACAGGAGTTGAAAACACTTACAAAAATTGAACGCGCCACAGAACGCATGAAACACCTGATAGATGACATGCTTATTTATTCCAATGTGAGTTTACGGTTGCACCAAATGGAAGCAGTTGATTTGAACAAGAACCTGCAACAGGTGCTTGAAGACGTGGAATTAGACATACAGGAAAAAAAAGCGATCATTCATGTAGCTCAGCTGCCGGTGGTTAAGGGCTACAACAGGCAACTGCAACAGCTTTTTCAGAATTTCATAACCAACGCTCTAAAATATAGCAGAAAGGATCTGCCTCCTCAAATTGTGGTAACTGCCAGTGTAACAGAGAAAGGCGGTCAGCGCTACCACCTCGTAGAAGTCACAGACAACGGTATTGGATTTGAACAGGAACATGCAGACAAAATATTCCAGATGTTTGCCCGCCTGCATAGTAACAATGAATACAGCGGAACAGGAGTGGGCTTATCTATTGTAAAAAAAGTTGTAGAGAATCATCGGGGACTGGTAGAAGTGGAAAGTGTACCGGGGGTGGGTTCCATTTTTAAAGTGTACCTGCCTGCACAACCTGGCGGGAGGGATAGAAGCAAAAAACAGGGGTTATACAGGTCTGCAAAGGGGCAAGATATCCAGCCTGGATTGTTTCGGTAAGGCGCAGTATCGTAATTAAATAGCGAGATGCTATTTCCAAAATCCTATAACGCTGATGGAGTCAGCACTCTGTAATCACCAGGAGCCTGTACCGTTCCTGCGTCTGCACCTGTTATGAATAGTAATTTCGGTTTGTAGGGAGTGATCGCATTCATGGAAGCTTTCAGGGTGCTGGAAATTAAACTGCTCGAAGTATTCAACTGTCCCAAGTTTTGCACACAGTTACTCTCTGTTGCGCGCCACACCATATATACATTTTTGGGCTGAGGTAAATGGTCCGGCGCTGCCAGGTGCCTGACATTTATATCAATTGCATAATTGTCATTGTTATCTTTTTTCACCTTGACTTTTCCCTGGGCTGCAGGCACGACGGATGATGTAACATAGCCAACTTTCCGGGCACAAGAATTGAATAAAAAGATCATTATAAAAGCTGTAAGTAAGGAAGTTTAGCGCTTGATAGGCGGATGCGAAAGATGTACAGGCATCATGATTTGATTTTTTATTTATTCAAAAAACTATACAATCAGATTTCCAGTTAAATGACGGAGGCCATTCGATTTTTTATACGCTATGTAATTTCTGTCTTTACTATTGTCTGGCATCATAAGCACTCCTCAATTCATGCTGCACAATGCATTTGTCAGTTTCTCTCTTAACATATACTTATTTTGTGAACGGGTTCAATATCCTACTTTTGTGCCACGGAGAATGAAGTTAAAAGTCATCCATACATTGCTTTCGCGTTTTATTTGTTGGATTTTACTCCTCCAAATGATTAATATTTCCGTTAATCCTCCAGACTCCCGATCATTTAAATTTTTCCAAGTCCAGACTACAGAAGACCTGTCCTTCAATGAAACAGAAAGTCTTTATGAGCTGATTTCCGAGACTGTTTTCGACTTGGATGTACCGGAAACAGAAGACGAGGATATAGATATCAGCTGGGAAACCCCCGAGCTTTTTTGCCTTGTGTCTAAGTCTCATGAAGGAGTATCTTTTTCCTTTTTACCCCGGCGTTTTTTCACCTATCAGCAAGGAGCTATAAGTGTTCATCTCAAAATTAGCTCTCCCCCTCCTAAAGTGGCTTACACTCACAGTAATTACTTATCGTCTTAAAGACAGATTATCGCTGTCTGATTAACAAGCCTGCTCTTGCCTTTACTTCTCCTGTATATCCCTTCCACTTGGAGTTGGAGATGCAGGTAGTTGGATCATGTATCCGGCGTCGGGCTTTTATACACAATCTGCTTTCGCTATTTGCAAGAAGCAAAACTCCTCACTCATGCACAAGCGCAGCTTAAAGCAGCTATTATTTTTAATTCTTCTTCTCGTGATCGTATCTGTTCAGGGATTTACACAGGCTACTGACACAGCCAAACTGGTGGTCAAGACCGCACCTTCAAAAGTGCTGCATGCGGAACCGTTATTCATCGACCTTATACGTGACCTGGGCGCAAGAAAAGGTGAACGAGAATGGAACGTCGGGCTGGGTCTTACTGATAAAACGGACTTCGACGAATATACAACGCTTGTCGAATACGAATGGGCACCCGTGAACCGGGTAGGACTTGAAATAGAACTTCCATTTACATTTCAGTCTCGAATGAATGGAAGCATTCCCAGGGATTCATTTCCGCAAAGTCGGCTCAACAGTGTCAAACTCGCAGGACAATATACTTTTCTCGTATCCGAACAGTTGCAGACTTCCCTGGCGCTTGGTTACATACATGAGTTTGAATTGGCACCCTTCAGAAGCTATGGAAAAGAATCGGCTTTTACCGGCAACGTTTATAATCCATTCATTATTGCTGCCAAGAGATGGGGAGGTAATTTTCACACACTGTTATACACCGGACCTTATATGGTACATCATTTTACACACCGGAAGGTTCAAACAGCCTGGCAGATCAACTCCAGCTTCCATTACATGATCCCTGGCACCCGCAACTTTGTTGGTATTGAGGTAAATAAAGACCTGCAGAGAAGGGATTTCGACATGACGATCAGGCCGCAGTTGCGGGTGAGCATAGCCGATAATTTATTGATCGGTATCGTTGCCGGTATTCCCTTGAGCAGGGAGAATGAACGTTTGAGTTCGTTCGTACGGCTCATTTATGAACCCAGGCACAGGCACTAGGGTAAAGAATTGAGCCATTTCTGTGGATCCATAAAGCATTAAAGAAAATAAGTAATTAAAATCTTCAACAACAAATCATGAACATAGCCAAACTTAAGAAAGACATTCCTGCCAGCATTGTGGTGTTTTTGGTTGCCTTACCACTTTGTCTCGGTGTCGCATTGGCGTCAGGAGCCCCCTTGCTTTCCGGCGTTATTGCGGGTATTGTCGGGGGCATTGTAGTTGGCCTTCTTAGTGGTTCAAAAACAAGCGTCAGCGGTCCGGCAGCAGGATTGACCGCCGTAGTGCTGGCTAGTATAACACAGTTAGGTTCCTTCGAAGTGTTCCTTACAGCGCTGGTTCTTGCTGGTGTTATACAAGTGGTGGCGGGATTACTCAAAGCAGGATTTATCGCCAATTATATCCCTTCTAACGTCATAGCAGGATTGCTGACGGCTATCGGTATTATTCTGATTTTAAAACAGATACCACATGCTCTGGGCTATGATGCCATTCCGGAAGAAGATTTTTCTTTTCAGGAACCGGGTGGTGAGAATACGTTCTCCGTGTTGTTGGATATGTTTAACTACATAACTCCTGGTGCTCTAGTGATTAGTGTCGTTTCTATTATCATTTTGATTGTTTGGGATAAAACGCCCCTCAAGAAAATTGGCTTTTTCCCTTCGTCACTGTTTGTTGTTATCATCGGTGTGCTGCTCCAAAAATTGTTTAGCGGTAATATCCCCGCGCTCGAGCTCGCGGAAACCCACCTTGTGAATCTGCCGCCCATTGACGTGAGCAATCTTTCTTCCTATTTGCATTTCCCACAGCTTAGTTTTTTGAGCGATTTTAGAGTGTATACTGTTGCTTTTACTATAGCTGCGGTGGCTTCCCTTGAAACACTGCTCAACGTGGAAGCAGTGGATAAAATTGATCCACATAAACGCGAAACGCCCACTAACCGGGAGCTCGTGGCACAGGGAATTGGGAACATGACAGCAGGTTTTTTAGGGGGTATTCCAGTTACATCGGTAATTGTGCGCAGCTCAGTGAACATCAATGCGGGCAACAAGTCTGAGCTTTCTACGATCCTACACGGAGTACTGATGCTGGTGAGCGTACTATTTCTTGCTCCCGTGCTCAATAACATACCTCTCTCATCGCTGGCTGCAATATTGTTAATGACGGGGTATAAGCTCACTAAACTCTCCTTGTATCGGGAGATGTATAACAAAGGTTGGCAGCAGTTTATTCCTTTCGTAGTTACGGTACTCGCAATTGTATTCACTGACTTGTTGATCGGTGTTGTAATTGGATTAATTGTTAGTGTTTTTTACCTGCTGCGCAGCAATTTTAGAAATCCCTTTACTATAGGTAACCAGAAACTCGCGATCGGAGAAATCGTTCAATTGGACCTGTCTGACGAGGTTTCATTCTTGAACAAAGCGAGCATTAAAAATACGCTTTGGAGCACACCAGCAAATTCGAAGGTGGTGATTAACGCCAGCCGTTCCTCCTATATCGATCATGATGTACTGGAGGTGTTAAATGATTTTAAAACCACAGTTGCACCGGAACGTAACATTCAATTGAACATTCTTGGCTTGAAAACAAAGTATCAGCTTCAGGAGCAAGTGCATTTTGTAAATGTGTTGGATAAGGCAATGCAAGAAAAATTGCCTCCCCTTGAAATACTTGAATTGCTTAAACAAGGTAACACTCGTTTCCAACAGGGCACACCACACCACAAATATTTTCTTCATCAGAAAGACGCAACCTCCACCGCCCAGAATCCGGTTGCAGTAATTGTAAGCTGCATAGATTCACGTACCTCACCTGAAATAATTCTGGATGCAGGACTGGGCGATCTGCTAACGATTCGCATTGCAGGAAACATTACGAGTCCTGAAATAATAGGGAGCGTGGAAATGGCGGTTAGAAAAATTGGTGCGAAGTTGATAGTTGTCATGGGCCATTCCAACTGTGGTGCCGTTTTCGCGGCGGTGAAGCAGGTAAAGGAGGGCACGATGGGTGCTGTTACATCAAAGATCGACCGGGCTATTCAGCAGTGTTGCACTGATCATGACAACATTGATGCAACTGATCCACATGTTATGATCGAAATCACCCGCCGAAACGTCAGTAATTCGATTGAAGAAATTCTGGAGAAAAGTTCCTACTTAAAAGACCGCGTAAAAAAGGGAGAGGTTGGAATAGTTGGTGCCTGCTATTATACCGACAGTGGAATTGTAAAATTTGAGGATCCGGCAGGCAATTCTTTGGACATACAAAACCATGATCTACCTGAAACTCACCGGGTACCCGTCTAGACTTGCTTTCATTTATTGGTCAGTTATTTCTAATTATTATTTACAAAATTAAATTTATTTATATGAGCCGTTTCCTGGTTATTGGCTTCGACTTTTATGATACTTATTATTATTCCCTGGTTAATTGCAAACCAAAGCAAAATGGTACCGAGTACCGTTTAACCGTAATGAATGGTGATCTCGAAAAGCTTCTGTTTGGAACTAACACACTTCATGAGATCGATGGTTGTCTTTACTTTGAGGTGCCTGAAAACAAGGAACAGAAAGACTTAAAGGTAAAAATTGTGCAATCTTTGAGCAGTGTTCTCGGCGTTCCCTTCAGGAAGCTGGCCCCGAAAACTGAGACAGATTGAAGCAAATTTGAACAAGACATTGTGAACCTTTATTACAGAGGCCCGGTTTTAGTATTGGATCGCTCCGACCCTGTGTCAGATTTTCGAAACTGTGCAAAATGGAAGCCGCCGCATAAAAATTCATTCCCTGAAAACTACCGGGCCTGGCAATAAGTAAGCTCCGTTTTTACTTCAGGATAATATTTGATCTCATTATGAAGTCATCGGTTTTTTTAACGAGTATTTTTTTCTTATCGTTGTTTTTATTACTGTCGGGCACGCTTCAGTGTCAGGGAAATGTAACTGCTCCGGCGTATGATCTTTCTAAGCCCAGCGTTATTGAACTTCCAAAACCCCTTAAAGAAGTCTCTGGAATTGTAATGAGTCAAAATCGCCTTTTTGCTATTTCAGATGACAAGGGGCAGGTGTTTGAATTGAACCATGATGAAGGAAAGATTACTAAACAGTGGTCTTTTGGCGAAGCGGATGACTATGAAGACGTGGCAGTTGTTGAGGATAAATTCTTTGTGTTGAATAGCAACGGCGACCTGGTGAGCTTCTCGTTGCCCGCCACCGGCAGCCCTTCAATTACAGAATTTAAGTTTCCTTTCGGGAAGGGCAATGAATTTGAAATTCTATATTACGACCGGCAGTCTGCCCATCTGATTATGATCTGTAAGGAATGCAAAGGCGACGGCATTGACCAACTGTCTGCTTACACTGTAAATCCCGCCACTGGCAACTACAAGCAGGCACCGTTTAAAATTAGTGCGGATGCCGTTTACCAAAAAAGCACTAAGAGCCGGGAACGACTCAAGCCTTCCGCTGCAGCGATACATCCAGTCACAGGTGAAGTGTACATGATATCTTCGATCAATAAACTGCTCATCCGAATGAACCTCAATGGCAAGGTGATTGCGGTGCATCCGCTTAAAAGGTCGGTTTTCGAGCAGCCCGAGGGGATCACTTTCACAGCAAACGGTGACATGCTCATTTCCAATGAAGCCGGACAAAAGGATCATGCTACATTGCTGATGTTCAGGTATAACCCCAACTAAAGGTTTTGACGCATCGCGATATTATAAATTAAGAAATGCTACATACATTAATTGGAAGCTGCTTCAAATGCTAGCGTATGCCGCGCACCACATCTTTGAGAAAGAAGTCAGAAGCATAAAAACCCCCACATGGATTATCAAATCATCATTTCGCTCCTAAGTCTGATCGCCCTGGAAGTTATTTTGGGAATAGACAATGTAATCTTCATTTCAATTCTGGCGGCAAAACTGCCTGAGCATCAGCAAAAAAAGGCAAGACGGCTCGGGCTTATTCTGGCTGCCGTATTGAGAGTTGGACTACTGCTGGTGGTTTCGGTGATCATGCAGCTTGACGAAGACTTGTTTACTGTTTTTAACCAGGGTTTTTCCGGAAAAGACCTTGTGCTGATTTTTGGAGGTTTGTTTCTGTTATACAAAAGCAGCAAAGAAATTTATCACAAGATGGAGGGTGAGACTGGCAATCAGACCAAAAACATCAAGGCAAATACTTTTGCACAGGTCATTGTACAGATATTGATCATGGACGCAGTCTTCTCCATCGATTCCATTATTACTGCCATAGGCATGGTGAAAGAAATTTGGGTCATGTACGTTGCAGTAGTGATCACCGTGATCATCATGCTGGTAGCGGCAGAGCCAATCAGTGGCTTTGTGAACAAGCATCCCGCGTTTAAAATGCTGGCACTGTCGTTTTTGCTGCTCATTGGATTTGCGTTGTTAAGTGAAGGCTTTGGTGTTGAGATTCCCAAAGGATATATCTATTTCTCTATGGCGTTCTCGTTGTTGGTAGACGTATTCCAAATGAAGATGAACAAGGGGAAGGATAATCCTGTAGTAACTCATGAGCACTATACGCCGGCTGAAGAAAAGCTTTCGAAAAAAAGCTTATAAGCAGCATTGGGCTCTTTTTTTTTGCTTACACTACGCGAATTGTTCGATAAGTTCGTAAGATTCGTGTTCATTCAAGGCTGTTTTATTAGCAGCCGGTACAGTACCACAGTTTTTTAATGCAGTAATGCTGCACGAAAAGTGGCGTTCGATTTTATGCGGCGTCATGAAAAAGGCAAATTTGCGCGTCCGGAACTTCGGAACCTCATTTCTACTTTCCTAAAACTTCCCGCATACACTTTCAATTTATAAAAACAAGCCTACTTTTGTGTGTCAACTTGAAAAAGCTCGCACTCATATCACTCATTTTAGTTTACTCACTTGCAACCGTCGGAGTAGGCTTAAGGCAGTTTTATTGCTGCGGTGAACTTAGATCCACTACACTTGCGCTTATACAACAGGCGAAGTTGCACTGTAGCGAAGGCGCTGAAAAAGAGGGCTGTTGCGCTAACAAATACCAGTTTCTAAAAGTAAAGGATAAACATATCCTATCAGATGAAATTAGCACTCCTGTTAAGCAGGCAACTCAACCTGATACCTATTTTATTTCCAGCCTGGACCTTTCTTTTGCCGGTCCATCAACTGTTATTACTTCCAGGAGCAATGCGCCCCCGTTACTTACAGGAGTTCTACTCTACATCTACAATTGCGTTTTTAAGATATAGCTCCTTCTTTCCCGGCTGTAACAGTCTGTTACAGTTGCTAGGCCTGAGTGCATACACTTTTTCTTCAACATTATAATAATCGGCAACTCTGATCTCTTTAACGGTATGGTTCTTCAATGCGCCAACCTGCCGTCGATAGGTTGTAGTCGACACCGTACCGTCAATTGCGCCACCAGAGATCTGTATCATACAGGTTTGTTACCGATTGGGGAAGACGTAAAGCTCAAGCCAGCCAGTACGATATGCCCGTGTCTACTTCGGGCAGCTCTCAAGTTCTGATTACCCATTGATTCACTTTGTAAACTTAAAATCATGAAACCTATATTTATCCTTCTTCTGTCTTTAGCAAGCACTACGGTAATCGTTGCCCAAACAACAAAACAAGGAACCGAAACGAAAACCCCAGTTGCTACTTACGTTTGCCCTATGCATCCGGACATGACCAGCGCAACAGCCGGCCGATGTTCAAAATGTAATATGGACCTGGCTCAATCTAACAGCAGGGAGCCCGCAACCGACGGAACTGAAAAGTATGTTTGCCCCATGCATTCAGACATTGTCAGGAATGGTCCGGCCAGTTGTACGAAATGTAAGCCCAAAATGGTTGTCGAAAGACGCGGAAGTAAACAGTCAGTAAAGGTTTGGTCTTGCTCGATGCACACAAACAGCAATACGGCTGGGCCCGCAACCTGCCCGAAATGCGGTATGGCAATGGAAAAAATGAACCGTGTAAAGAATTAAGTCTGAAAGGACTCTTTCCGCGAGAGCTTTTAAATTCACCCACATTCAAAAAACAAACATGAAAAAAATAATTTTTATCGCTGCTCTGCTTTTGTCAACCAGTTCAATATTCACAGCCTGTTCCGACAGCAACAAGGCACCAACTGAACAATTAGCGAAGGACGAAACATACACCTGTTCTATGCACAATGAAGTGATGGGTCAGGGTCCGGGAGAATGCCCTAAGTGCAACATGAAGCTCGAAAAACAAAAGATGACTGATGCACAGAAAAAAATGATGCAGGACGGAACCTATACAAAACCTAAAGAGCGATTGGCGTAGCGGGCAACAGCGATACTGAAGACCTGGCGACAGAGGCACCGAAGACGAAGTTTTAATTTTTAAGCAATGAGTGATCAAAATTTTAAAAACTGTATCACAGCATGTGAGGCTTGTGCAACAGCATGCGACACCTGTGCCGACCAATGTAAAACCGATCCTCACATGAAACAATGTGAAGAGTTGTGCAGGGCTTGTGCTGATGCCTGTCGGAAGTGTGCCGAAGAATGCCGTAACATGGGCAGTAATACAGCGCAGTCAGCCCAACAATGTGCAGACGCATGCCGTGCCTGTGCAGAAGAATGCGAGAAGCACAATAGTGAACATTGCAGACGTTGTGCAGAAG
>JBGTIL010000148.1:0-3845 GCA_041745695.1 Chitinophagaceae bacterium
CTGGTTCTTAACAGCTTCTAGAGCTACTTTGGCTTTGAAAGCAGGCGTGAATTTTCTGCGTGTTTGCTTCTTCATTTGAGATAGTTAAATTATGAAAATTATAAACTAACCCAGTGGCCTGAATTCTAGGGAGTATTATAGGTCGTCGTTTTCCAGCCAGTGTTTTTTAAACGGGAAAATGGGAGAGTGAAACTGCTCTTCAAGAGCAGAGGGTGCATTGTACTTACTGCCGTCGGTAGAGTCGAGTAGGGCCAAAGAGGTAAGTGCTTCTCTTACGTCATAGGGTGTGTTTTTCAGCAACTCCAAGGCAAGCGAGTCAGCTGCTTGTTCAAATTGCCGGCTGTGGCGGTTGTTGCGAAAATTGAGCTTCTTTGCAAGAGCTTCCAGCTGGGTACTTTTCCCATAGTCAGACTTCTTAATGTTTTTTAATTGTTGCTGAAAGTCCTGCGAGTAAATGGTGGTCACATAACCCTGTATCCGGTCATTGCCATGATTTAAGTAGTAATGCGCAAGTTCATGGCACAGGATAAAAGCAACCTGGCTTTCATTAGTAAGACGGTGAAACAGCCCGGCATGAAACAAGATTGTTCCTTCTCCAACACTGTACGCGTTGGCAACAAAAGACTTTGAGAAAAGGATACGCAGGGCTTGATTGTCGATAGACGGATTATACTTTAAAATTTCCGCAGCAATTTTGTTGAGGTAGGCATGCGCCTCTCCTGCAGGAATGATTTCCTTTTCCTTCAGCAATTCCCCGATCATCTCATACCGTTCCTTGTAAATGTCTGCGATATACTTTTTATGGGTGCCGCTTAGTGCTGCCACATCTTGTTGATAGCGCTTAGTAACCGAAGAAAGGATTTCTTTTTCTGCCGGATCGAGTTCTTTGGAGGAAGCAGCGGGAGTGTGTTGTGCATAACCCGGGCTATAGATCAGCAGCAAAAGTGCACACAGTGCAGGGCGAACGGAAAAAAGCATGAGGTTTCGGTTGGGTGCGAAAGATACTACTCACAAGCGAAAAAACGGCAAAACACTTACCGTGCAAATCCAATTCTGTTGGCAGAATTGTTAAATTCTTTATATTCGAAACAATTAAATCGACGTTATGATGAAAATAAAAGATTTGAAAGAAGGTGGAATAGTAAGGGTGTTGCATGATGGAGAGGAAAGAGAAGGTTACGTAGTTAATGTAGGGAAGGATGAAGTTTGCATTAACAATGGAACACAGGAATTCTGGTACCCTTTTAACGAGCTGATCCCTATTACGCTTACCGAACATGAGTTGGTGCATACCCTGGGCTTTGTCAAAGAAGTAACACCGGAAGGCATCAAATTCAAGAAAGGACCATTCCGTGTTCTTGTCCAGGAAAAGACCCAGTTCGATGTGTTGGAGGTTTGGTACCGCGAAGACCGCCGGCATTTTAACCACGCATTATTTGTTCACGAGCTGCAGGCGCACCACCTCGACATGACCAAAATGCCTCTTGAAAAGGCAGTTGTACACTAAAGGATCGGGAGCCAAACCGTTCAAACAACCCCTGAGACTCAAAAAAAAACCACGCCGTCAATTTTTTGTAGTAAATATCTCTATCTTTGCGCTCCCAAAATCAGTATGTCAAAACAACCGCTCATTAAACAAGATGGAACTATTTTAGAGGCTTTGTCAAATGCAATGTTTCGTGTAAAGCTTGAAAACGGCCATGAAATTATAGCCACCATCTCTGGTAAAATGCGGATGCACTACATAAGGATTTTGCCGGGGGATAAAGTAGGGGTAGAAATGAGCCCGTACGATTTAACCCGGGGAAGAATCAATTTCCGTTATAAATAAGTATCCATTTCAAAGGAGCAGGGTTTTCAGCCAGCTACCTGGAAAATGTCAAATTAAGATCATTATATGAAAGTCAGAGCATCAATTAAAAAGCGCAGCGTGGATTGCAAAATTGTACGTCGCAAGGGGAAACTCTATGTGATCAACAAAAAAAATCCTCGTTTCAAGCAAAGACAGGGATAAGCAATCAGGAAATTTTAAACGGCAAATGTTTACTGGTTCCTTTGAAACTAAACCAAAGTGAGCGGGTACCATTTCCTTTCGGGAAAACAAAATATAAAATCGAA
This sequence comes from Chitinophagaceae bacterium, assembly GCA_041745695.1. Lineage (GTDB taxonomy): Bacteria > Bacteroidota > Bacteroidia > Chitinophagales > Chitinophagaceae > Flavisolibacter. Next base: position 2,119 of record JBGTIL010000148.1, read on the forward strand.
TTATGGCGCGTATTGCCGGTGTTGATCTACCAAAAAATAAAAGAGGCGAAATTGGACTTACCTACATCTATGGTATCGGTCCATCAACTGCCCAATACATCCTCGACAAGCATAGCATTGACCGCAGTAAGAAAGTGAATGAGTGGAATGATGAGGACCTGAATGCTATTCGTACTACAATTACCGACGAGTTTAAGGTAGAAGGTGCGCTGCGTTCAGAAGTGCAGATGAGCATCAAACGCCTTCTCGACATTGCCTGTTACCGCGGCTTACGTCATCGTAAGGGATTGCCTGTAAGAGGGCAGCGTACGAAAACAAACAGTCGTACCCGGAAAGGAAAGCGCAGAACTGTTGCCGGTAAGAAGAAGGCACCTAAGAAATAAATAACAGAGTCACGCCATCGGCGTGACTGCTTGTTTTTGCATCAGGCAGAAACGGTTTGCACTTTGATATACTGAATCAATTACGGATGCCAGGTGCAGGAGTAGGATTGGTTCGGGTTATGCGGAAGCATAATCGTTTTTTAAAATTTTAAGATTACCTCAGTTATGGCAAAAGCACAGGCAAAAGGACAAGCACAAGGCGGCAAGGGCCAGCAAAGTGCGAAAGCAGCAGCAAAGAAAAGAGTTGTTAGGATTGATTCTTATGGCGATGCTCACGTGAACGCTACTTTCAACAACCTTATTATCAGCCTCACTAACAAGCAGGGGCAGGTTATTTCCTGGTCAAGCGCTGGTAAAATGGGCTTTAAAGGATCGAAAAAGAACACACCCTACGCTGCACAGATGGCTGCCGGCGATGCTGCCAAGGTTGCATTGGATGCAGGTGTAAAAAGAGTGGATGTGTATGTAAAAGGTCCGGGTGCAGGAAGAGAAGGTGCCATCCGTTCACTGGCGAATTCCGGGATTGAAGTGGTAATGATCAAAGACGTTACGCCACTTCCTCACAACGGTTGCCGTCCCCCAAAGAAGAGAAGAGTTTAATGTTGCAATTGCCCCTCGTTGCAGGATGTCCAGCGGGTCGTCCCTGCCTCATTCCGGCAATTACATATAGATTTAGCCTGTTGGTTTCATTTAATTAAAGGGTGCTTCATTAATTTTTACCGTTTTTAAGGATGAACGCACCGGTACAAAAAAGCGGAAATGAAATAATATATGGCACGTTACATTGGTCCTAAGACCAAAATCTCCCGAAGGTTCGGTGAGCCCATTCTTGGAAATGGCAAATGGCTGGATAAAAACAGCAATCCTCCTGGTCAGCACGGTGCAACCAAGAAGCGTAAGCAGCCAGGTGAGTATGCCTTGCAGCTGCGTGAGAAGCAGAAAGCCAAGTACACTTACGGTGTACTGGAGAAACAATTCCGCAAAACATTTGAAGAAGCCTCCCGCAGAAAGGGTGTTACCGGCGAAAACCTGATCAAGCTCCTTGAAGCCCGTCTCGACAATACTGTTTTCCGTATGGGTATAGCACCATCGCGTCCGGCTGCACGCCAGCTGGTAAGCCATAAACACATTATGGTTAATGGCGAAGTGCTGAATGTTCCATCGGCTCAACTGAGCCCCGGCGATACGATTACTCTGAAAGATAAGAGCAAGGACAATGATGCTGTGATTGGTCAGATGAGACCCAAGAACCCGAGATTCGGATGGGTTGATTTCAATGACAAAGACATGCAGGGCGTTTTCCTGGCGTACCCTGAAAGAGAAGCAGTTCCTGAAAACATCAAA
>JBGTIL010000149.1:0-5540 GCA_041745695.1 Chitinophagaceae bacterium
GGTTTCGGTGGCCCTGTGAATCGCTTAACAGGGTGCATTGAAACGTCGTTTCATATCGAGGGCTGGTCGGGCTTTGCCATCAGAGATTGGCTGGTCACCATCATCAATGTTCCCGTTTTTATTGAAAACGATGCGAACGTGGCGGCACTCGGCGAAGCCACGCACGGTGCGGGAAAAGGCGTTGAAAGTGTGTTATACGTGACCTTGGGAAGTGGCGTTGGAAGTGGGCTTGTAGTCAACGGCAACATCTATCATGGTGCCCTGCCCGGCGAACTCGAGATCGGCCACCTGCAAATGGACAGGAATGGAACTACGTTGCAAGACCGCTGCTCGGGCTGGGCAGTAGATGAAAAGATAAGAGTGGCTATTGCTGGCATTCCTGGAGGTGTCCTGGCTCAGTTGGCACGAGGAAAAAATACCTCCGAAGCTGTGTTCTTATCCGAAGCACTGCAGGCAGCCGATCCAATCGCCCATGAAATTTTAGAGCAAGCAACCGATGACCTGGCATGGGCCTTCTCACATGCTGTCCACTTGCTGCATCCGCATCTATTAGTAATCGGCGGGGGACTGTCTTCGCTGGGAGCGCCGCTGCAAAAAGGTATCGCCGAAAAACTACCAGGGTATTTAATGAAAGCATTCGCTCCTGGACCATCCATACAATTAACCCAACTGAAAGAAAACGCTGTTCCTGTCGGTTGTCTGGTGCTATGTGCTCAAAACATTTAAACCTCTTACACTAATGCAAGCCTACTTATCGCAGTATATAAACGCACAGAAAGAAGCATTGGATACGATTCCCCTGGACCGGGTAAGCGAGTTGATCGAACTATTCAGCACCGCCTGGAAAGAAGACCGGAAAATATTTGTTTTCGGCAACGGCGGCAGTGCGGCAAATGCTTCACATTTTGTCACCGATTTGGGCAAGGGTGCTTCGGACGTTTTGCCCAAACCCTTTCGCTGTCTGTCACTGAATGACAACACACCCTGGATGACCGCACTGGCAAACGACTACAACTTCGATGAAGTGTTTTCCAGGCAGCTCAACAACTTCGCTTCTCCCGGAGATCTTTTGTTCACCATGAGTGTCAGCGGCAATTCGCCCAATTTGGTGGCGGCTGTGGAGTGGGGCAAAAAACATGGTCTGCATACCATTGCTTTGGTAGGCGGCAAGGGGGGCAAACTCGCGGAGCTGGCCGATGTGGTGGTTGCTATTAACTCTACGCACTACGGCAGGGTAGAGGATGCGCACATGGGCATCTGCCACATGATCTGTTATGCTTTTATGGAGCGGTCCGGACAAATGACGGGTAAGTAAATTTTATTATTTGATGACAGGCAATTGGAAGTCACCCCGATTGCTTTTTGCTTCACTTTGGTAGGACAAGCTTTCCTATATTTATGATCAAATCTCTTTCATGAAACCACTTCTCCTTTTCTCCATTATTGCCGTTTTTATGGCTTGTGCTGCTTCCAAAAAAACCACCCCTGAACAGGAATGGATTCCGCTCTTCGATGGTAAATCGCTCACTAACTGGAAAGCCAGCGAGAACCCTTCCACTTTCACGGTGAAAGACGGAGCCATTGTGGTGCATGGCCCCAGGGCCCATTTGTTTTACGAGGGTCCGTTATTGGACCATCGCTTTAAAAATTTCGAATTGCAGGTGCGGGTGATGACAACGCCGGGCTCCAATTCAGGTATCTTTTTTCATACCGCCTACCAGGAAACAGACTGGCCCACAAAGGGCTATGAAGTGCAGGTAAATAATACGCATACCGACTGGCGGAGAACGGGCAGCCTGTATGCTGTAGACGATGTTAGAGAAGTGTCGGTAAAAGATAATGAGTGGTATACAGAAACGATAAGAGTAGAAGGGAAGCGGATCACGGTTAAGATCAATGACAAAACGGTAGTTGATTATACCGAACCCGAGGGAATAGAAACAACTGCCGGCAGAGCCCAGAAACGTTTGAGCGCGGGCACCTTTGCCCTGCAGGGTCATGATCCCAACAGTATTGTTTACTTTAAAGAAGTATTGGTAAAGCCGCTGCCCGAGTAATCTTTACACCGGTATATCAAGCGGAAAAGACGGGCAGGTTGCTCAGGCACAGCAGCCTTATTCTCAAGCTGTCGCCAAACCCCTGACAGGGACTTTGCCTGGTCTTATCATCGTTGTAGTACTGTCCATTTTAGTACGTAACTGACCATGCTCGAAGAGGCTGCATTATTCTTTCTGTGTTACCAGGTAAACAGTTTGGCCGACTGATTCAAAGTTTTTCATAGCCAGGTTATTGAATCGGTGTAAGCATTCCTGACCCTCAGCACTTTGACAATGTTGGTCATCAAATTTTTATCAATCATGCGGTTCACTGATTGGTTCAGGCTAGAAAAACGATTTTACTTTTTAACTGGAATATCTATGTGTGTGGGCTTGATTGGCTCAGCCCAGCATACACAGCCTCCACCTGCTGCATCCCTTCCAATCGTCACCAACGTAGCGCCGCAACCCTTACTGGCACAGGCGCTGCGGCTTAAAGATGCCCTTAGCTTTTTGGGGAGTGGCCTGTCGCCAGGAGATGCAAGGATGCTGGAACAAATACAACATAAACCGCCCACACCCGAAACCGTCAACGCCATTCAGCAGATCCTGGATCCCTATTGCCTTGCTATGATTAATATTAGTCCCGAAGCCAGAGTGAAAGTGGCAAGGGGGCCGGCGGGTGCAAGGATCATGCAACATGGCTGGACCAGCTTCATCGTAAAAGTGCATAATGAAGCAGGTGTAACGGCGCAGCTAAAAGTTGAAAGTCCCAATGCCGCACCGGCGCTGCATATTTCTACTTTTCAACACCGCGCCATGCAAAAAAATGGGATTACAGAAGCACAGGTAGCCAGCCGTTTTTTAGAAATACTACTGTATCAAAATCCTCCGCTGTTGCCAAACCTGTCCGGTCTGCTTTTAGAGTATGCCGTGGTACAGGTATACAGCAAGGACGCTGGCAAACGGGAGGCAGAGATCGGTTTCAATATCGGGCAGGGGTCGCAGGACATTGGCTTTCGCAATACTATACCGGTGTTGTTCGATATTCGTCCCTCCGTAAAAGTGACGCTGCAAATAAAAGATGATGACGGATCGCCCGCCATGGCCTCGTTTGTGATCACCGATGGTATTGAACGGCTCATCAACGATACAGCAAAAGTTTCCAGTGTTGTGCCTGCCAATTATCGATTTACCACCGCACAAGCCGAGTACTGGCCCGGTTCACTGCCGTCCGCAGGGTACCGTGTGCCACCGCGACTAACAGGCATTTATCCGCTGCCTTCACGACGCGTAGCAGCCTATGATACCTATCCGGATTTTTTCTTCCAGCCACAAATCTATCGCTCAAGCGGTGAGCATGTGTTGTTGCCCCCGGGCAAATACACCGTGCGTTTTACACGCGGTCCGGAGTACCTTTCGCAGACAACAGAATTGATTGTTCGGGAAGGGGTGGCGTCCATGGCTGCGAGCTTCCAGTTGAAGCGTTGGATAAACATGTCGAAGCTTGGTTGGTACAGTGCCGACCATCACCTGCATGCCGCAGGCTGCAGTCATTATGAAAGTCCGGAGGAAGGTGTAAAGCCGCAAGACATGTGGCGGCAGGTAATCGGCGAAGATCTGCACATAGCTTCCGTATTATCGTGGGGACCAGGCTGGTACCACCAGAAGCAGTTTTTTACCGGCGGTATTAATCCGCTGACCACCCAAAAAAACATTATGCGCTACGATGTGGAAGTGTCCGGCTTCCCTTCCTCGCATGCAGGTCACCTGGTGTTGTTGCAAGTAAAGGAAGATGATTACCCCGGTACCAAAACAATTGAAGACTGGCCTAGCTGGACCTTACCTGTATTACAATGGGCAAAAAAGCAGGGAGCCCTGACAGGCTATGCGCACTCCGGCTGGGGCTTACAGCCTGTAACCGAAAGACTGCTCACCCTGCCTAATGATGTATTACCAAAAATGGATGGCATCGGCGCCAATGAATACGTGGTAACGGTTACGCAGAACGCCGTTGATTTTTATAGTGCCGGTGACACACCCGCGCCCTGGGAATTAAACATGTGGTACCACACGCTTAACTCCGGTTTTCGTACGCGGCTAAGCGGCGAAACAGATTTTCCCTGCATTTATGATGAGCGCGTGGGTGTGGCGCGTACGTATTTTAAAACGGGTAAACCACTGGCCTATAACGACTACATAACAGCGCTAAAAAAAGGGAGATCGTATGTATCGGAAGGCAATGCGCACATCATTGATTTTTCAGTAGACAAGCTGGAAGCAGGTACTGGCACGAGTGAGTTGAACCTCAAAAAAGGACGGACCCTTCAAGTTGCTGCAAAGGTGGCTGCTCTCTTACCGGAACACCAGGATGACGAAGGCGCGGGCATTGCGCAAACGCCTTTGGACCAACAGCCTTACTGGCATATTGAAAGGTCACGCATTGCAAAGGGTAGACAGGTTCGGGTAGAGTTGATCGTTAACGGTACTGCGGTTGATACGACGGAAATTACCGCAGATGGTGCGTGGAAGGACGTAAAGTTTTCTTATCCCTTAACAACTTCATCGTGGATCGCTTTGCGCATCTTTCCCACTGTGCATACCAATCCTGTTTTTGTATTGGTAAACGACCAGCCCATTCTCGTTCCGAAGAGTGCAGCCTGGTGCCGCGCGGCTGTAGACCAGTGCTGGAAGATGAAACAGGCGGGCATTCGGCCGGAGGAGCGAGAAGCCGCTGCTGCTGCTTATGATCGTGCACGGAAGGTTTATGATGGAATGAAATAGGGTCTCTGCCGCGAATCCACCAAGTCGCTAAGGAGCAAAGGAAGGAAAAAGGATTTGACGTCATTGCGAGGCACGAAGCAATCTCTCAAATTTTACCACATAGCCACAGAGGAACATAGAGGAGAGAATCTTTCTTAGCGCTTCTTTCCGCCTTCGCGTCTTCGCGGCGAAAAATGCAAGAACACCTTTTCAATAACATATTACAACAACCCCTAACATTTCGCATTATTTTGCTTGTTGCTACCGCGGTGCATGCTATATTTATTGCACCTTATGAACCAATCAAGTGTAACACCCTCGTTCGCGAACCATCACCCGTATACCATGTAGCCCACCGCTTCCAACCCCATACTCATTACCTTCGCCTCACCTGAATGATACCACATGGCTGACACCGGAGCAACGCTTAAAGAACTGTTTGATCGCATACCTCGCCGGCATACTGCCGACAATGTCAAAGAGATTTACAACATCCTCGACGAATACGAAGACCTGCTCCAAACCATGGAAACCGATGCCCGCTATGCCGATCAGATAGCCGGTTTTTTTGATGCCCTCGATCCCATCAGGGCCACCGTCAAAAAGTCGAATGACAACAAAGCATCCAAAAAAACAAAAGATGTACTGTTCGATGAGGCCTCCGGTGATTTGAAGAACACCATGGAAGCGCTCATGAAAATCTAAGCTGATTCCGCAGGGCCTGTCATAAATTTTCACGTC
>JBGTIL010000150.1:0-11890 GCA_041745695.1 Chitinophagaceae bacterium
CTTTGCTCGTTTTTAAAATATCTCTGAAATGCTCCCTTAGCTTACTGAGCTTTGGATTGATCACAGACTGGCAATAGGCCTTTTCCGGATTGCTGGCATAGTATCGCTGGTGGCTTTCTTCTGCTTTAAAGAACTTCGGAGCAGGAGAAACCTCTGTAACAATAGGCGCGCTGAAGTAGGGCTGCAGCTCTTTTAGTACCTCTGCTACCGTTTGCTGTTGTGCAGGGTTGTGGTAATAAATAACCGACCGGTACTGTGTACCTACATCGGCTCCCTGCCTGTTTTTTGTAGTTGGGTTATGGGTGGATAGAAAGATGCGCAACAAGTCGGCGTAGCTTACCACTGCGGGATCAAACTTCACCTGCACCACTTCGGCATGACCTGTATCGCCATTGCAAACATCTCGGTAGCTTGGGTTATCAGTCTTGCCGCCGGCGTAGCCCGACTCAACAGACACAACGCCCCGGATCTGATCCATTACAGCTTCTGTGCACCAGAAGCACCCCCCACCAATCGTAGTAGTTTCTAGTGCTGTTGCCCCATCTCCGGCTTCATCTATAACCGGATTGGCTATTTCGACTACCTGCGCTACCTTTTGCAAGGAGGCAGAATTAATGCAAAACCGAAGTCCCGAAGGCTTTGGTCCGTCCGGAAATACATGCCCCAGATGAGCTTCACACACGTTACACAACACCTCTACCCGCTGCATGCCATACGAATTATCCAGGATGTATTTGATCACATTATCCTTCACTGGTTCTGTAAATGAAGGCCAGCCAGTGCCTGAACTAAATTTTAAACCCGAGTCAAAAAGCTCTGTGCCGCAGCAAACACAGGCATATATTCCTGCCGTATGCGCTTCACAATACTCACCGCTGAAGGGGCGCTCAGTACCATGTTGCCGTGTAACCCTGAACTGTTCGTCACTAAGTTGGGACTTCCACTCGGCTTCAGTTTTCTTTACCTGCTTTTCGGGCGCAGGATTGGTTTTTGAATAATTCAATACATCATTCCAATTCATATATTTTGCCTTTTACTTTAGGGGTTATTTTGAAGGAGATTAATAAACTGCAATAGCCATACCTGATTTTATTTTGTCAGGTGCATGGGGCAATATCGCAAGGCCTGATTGTAAATGCTATCAATTGTGGTTCCAGCCTCTCAAAGGTCTGTCGTTCTGACGCAGCCTGCAGTAGGGATATGAATTTTATCTGCTTACCTCCCGGCTTAAGCTGCTCAATTAAAATAGAACTTTAGATCTTGACAAACCTTGATGAATACTTCATGGCTTGGGTACCGCTGGTTTGGTGTCCTTCCAGTTCCACAAGTGCAAGCAGGCATATGTACGGTAGGGGCTCCACTTTTGGGATAGGCGCAAGATGGTGTCGGTGAACTCCCGTTTATTACTGTCATCCAGTTGATAAAGGCTTTTCATTGCCGAGCGGATACCAAAATCGTCAATGGCAAACACATCTTCCCGCGCCAGCGTAAACATGAGCAGCATCTCGACCGTCCACCTCCCAACCCCTTTTATCTGAATCAGTAATTCTATAACTTCTTCGTCACGCAACTTTTTAAATGATTTGTCGGTGATCTTTTGCTCTGTGCAAAAATTCGCCACATTTAAAACATATTGTGCCTTGGCTCCTGATAAGCCAATCCCTCGCAAGCGCTCAAAAGGTGTTTCGACTATCTGCTCGAGCGTAGGCTCCTTCCCGCCATAGATCTCCAGAAATCGCTTCAACAACACTGCGGCTACCTTGGTAGAAAGTTGCTGGCTCATGATAGAAGCACAAAGTCTTAAAGGGATATTTTTTCTTGGCTTGAGCTCGAGCGGGTCGGATTCCGCAAGCACCTCACGGAGTTTTTTGTCTTTAGAAAGATGTGCTGTATAAGACATGCCTAAGTTGTTTCGTTATCGTCGCCTGCTCTTACTGTTTTGTTTAAACGTTCGCAGCCTTTTGTACGATGCCTCCTGCAGTTCTGGTGCAACAGCACTGTTTTACAGCTGATCGCAGCTGAAACCTGTTACAGCATGTTCCAGCTCATGGCACCACTTTTCTCATCTTTCAGCATAATACCAATCTCCGCCAGTTGATTTCGGATCGCATCGGATGTTACCCAGTCTTTTTTCGCCCGGGCCTGCTTGCGCAGATCAATCAATACCTGCATCGCTCCTTTCAATTTTTCTGCGCCGGCAAGCTCTTCGCTTTTCAATCCAAATATGTCTTCAACGTAGCTTTTTAATTTGCTCTTTAGTAGCTGCATCGTTTCCTTGCCCAGCGCCTCCGGAGCTATCAGCCCGTCTTTTATTGCGTTGATTACCGGAACCAGTTCAAACATATTGGCAAGCACCTTGGCAGTGCTAAAATCATCATTGATAAATTCGTCAAATGCGCCGAGCAGCCGAAGTACTTTATCCTCGAGTTCTGTGTCGGTATCAACTGCGTCGCCTGCATTGTGGTCTGATTCCGGGTTAGACTGCGTAGTCGTTCTGTTCCCTTCCTCCTTTACTGCCTGCAGCCAGTCATACGCGTCCATAAGTCGCTTCAACCCTTTTTCCGCTGCCTGCAAAGCCTCGTTACTAAAATCAAGGGTGCTGCGGTAGTGCGTCTGCAGTATAAAAAACCGGATGGTCATAGGCGAATAGGCCTGTTCCAACAGGGGATGGTCGCCACTGAACATCTCCGTAAGCTTGATCACATTATTGTAGCTCTTGCCCATTTTTCTGCCGGCAATGGTGATCATGTTATTATGAATCCAGTAGCGCACGGGAGCTACTCCATTGCAGATAGTGCTTTGAGCGATCTCACTTTCGTGGTGCGGAAACTGCAAATCCATACCACCTCCATGAATATCAAACTGGGCGCCCAGGTATTTTGTTGCCATCGCGGAGCACTCGATATGCCAGCCTGGAAACCCTTCCCCCCAGGGACTTTTCCAGCGCATGATATGTTCAGGCGGAGCTGCCTTCCAAAGCGCAAAGTCGGCCTTGTCCCGTTTTTCCTCCTGCCCATCGAGTTCCCTTGTAGTTTCGAGCATGTCTTCGATGATGCGCCCACTTAGCTTACCGTAGTCGTGCGCATCAGCATACTTCTTGACATCAAAATACACACTGCCATTTTTTTCATAAGCAAAGCCTTCAGCAATAATGATTTCAATCATATTGATCTGCTCCACAATGTGTCCTGTTGCAGTAGGTTCTATAGAAGGGGATAAGCAATTGAACCGGCTCATTCCCCAGTGATACAGATTTGTGTATTTCTGCACGAGTTCCATCGGTTCAAGCTTTTCGATGACGGCTTTTTTAGCAATCTTATCTTCAGCTTCCCGCCCTTCCTCTTCAAAATGACCTGCGTCAGTAATGTTTCTTACGTAGCGCACTTTATATCCTAAAAACTGGAGGTAACGGTAAATAACATCGAAGGTGATATAAGGACGTGCATGCCCTAAGTGACTTTCACCGCTCACTGTTGGTCCGCATACATACATGCCTACGTGTCCTTCTACTAAGGGTTTAAATACTTCTTTGCTTCTGGAGAAGGAGTTATACACTTTCAAACTCATAAACTAGTGGGTATTACATGATCGAATCGAATCCTGTTTACGAAAGGTCTTGCCTAGCAGCAACAACAGGTGATATGATGGAGACTCGTGATCATTGGTTCAAAGATAATGCTCTTTTACCGGAGCGCCAGATCTGCAACCAGCATGTAATGATCAGAATAATTTTTAACGATACGATTAAATTGCTTCACCGAGAAATGAGGTGTAGCCAGGATATAATCGATACGCAGTGTTGGTGAAATGCCCGAATAGGTTCGCCCAATGCCAAAGCCCTGTTGCAAAAAAGCATCCTGCAGTTTGCCACGGATGGTAAAGTAAGTGTAAGTATTAGGCACATCATTAAAGTCGCCGGTCATGATATAAGGATGTGGACTGTTCCCCGTGATCTGTTTAACAATGTTGGCCTGTTGCGCCCGGTGAATAAAGCCTCTTTTTAATTTTGAAAATATGCTCTTGGAGTTTTGCAGCAGGCTGTCGTCGCGGTCTTTTATTTCCTGCAGGCTTTTATAATCTTCTTTTTTAAATTGAACCGACTGAAGGTGCGTGGTGTGTATTCTTATAGTATCTTCTTGAAACACAATATCGGCACTGATCAGGGCCTCGGGTATGCCCGGGCGCGGATAGCGTACAATAGCACTGTCTATGATAGGATAGCGTGAAAAAATAGCCTGTCCAAACCATTGGTTACCGCCATCTCCATCCCATGAATAGTAGTAGTAGGGATAACCCATTGCTTTGATGGTATCGATATTATTATACAGGTGCTTTTCGGTAGCATGATAAAATTCCTGGAGGCAAAGCACATCGGCATTCTGTGCTTTCAGTAAGCCCAGCATCTTTAACCGGGTTTGGCTGCCAACGTTATTATTCCGGTTCAATTCCACGAAGCGGGCTACATTCCAACTTACAACCCGAAGGGTTTGAGGTTCTTTTTCATAGATAAACTTTCCGGGAGACTGGATGGCAAAAAAAACCGCGATCCCCTTCCAGCCTATCAGCAGTGGCACCAGGGAGATAAGCAAATACTTGGGTTTTACAATGATCCAGAACAACAGAAACAAAACACAAAGCGTAAAAACAATTGGAAAGCCAAGCCCGGCAAAAGATAACGGCCACCAGGTAACGGGGCTGAGGTAAGGAGCGAGTGTAGCCAACAGGAAAATAACCGCCGAAAAGACATTTAAGAAAATAAAAAACCTTTGAGCATACCTGCTGTAGTTTCCGGCCATTGCTGCAATTTACATTATGCCGTTTAATTACAAGAGTGCCCTTGGTTGCTTCCCATCGGCTATTTAAATATCTTCCTTGCTTGCGCGCTTAAGTATATCTTTTTCTTCAGCATTAAGCGTGTGATAACCCTTCTGGTTGATCTTGTCGAGAATTTCGTCTACGCGTTGTTGTGAAAAGTTGGTTGTTGTTTTTTTGTAAGGAGGTACCGTTGATTTATAAAACAACTGGCTTTTAATAACCTTACCGCGTTTTGGTTTCTCAGGATTAAAGAGGTTCGTAACCCAATCAAAACAGGCATTCATCCATAAACTGCCATCTCGCCCCTTCAGTAACTGCGTAATAAATATAAAACCGGCCGCAGCTCCGGCAAGGTGAGCAATATGTCCACCCGGATTACTTACAGAGATCATAGCGAGGTCGATGATCACGTACACAGCAGTGATCACCCAAAGAGGGATACCCCCGTTGAGCATTGGAAATATCCGGTACTGGGGCGCCAGAACCGTAGTGGCTATAGCTATAGCCATGATACCTGCAGACGCACCAAGAGCAGGCACCTGGTTTTGCTTTAAAACTGGAATGAGGTTATACGACAAAACGAAAAGAAAAGCACCAGCAAGGGCACCGTAAATAAACACAGGTATCAGCTTACGTGGGCCAGACAAGTCTTGAAAGATGCGTCCGAAACCATACAGCCAGAGCATGTTACCCAACAGGTGCCAAACCTCATCATGGATAAAAAAATGTGTGATCACAGTCCATGGACGGGAGAGCAGGGCATCTAAATTGGAGGGCAGGATAAACCATGACAAAATATCGCGCCGATACATCAACAGACCCTCTGCTCCTTCAGTAAAATAATAAGCGATCTTAATAAAAGAAAAGAGGATGAATACAGTCAGCTGAACCAGGATCAGCATCATTAAAGTATTACCATCTTGTCCAATGGTCAGGCGGCCTCTGTTACGTTGCGGGTAATAGCCCATAAAGCTTTTAAAATTAGTACAGATAAGACATTAATAAAACCGTTTCCGTCCCGTTTTGTTCCAAATTAACACTAAAATAAAGCCGGTCAAAGCGCCACCCAGGTGCGCAAAATGCGCGATGTTATCTCCGGTATTAGATACACCGCCAAAAACATCGTAAGCTGCCATTCCCAGCACTGCCCATTTGGCCTTTACAGGCAAGATGGCCATAATATATAACTCCCTGTCTGGAAAGTGAAAGGCGTAAGCTGCCAGGATTCCCATAAGTGCTCCTGAAGCCCCAAGCGCCGGCGAAGCCGCTCCAACCAGCCTGCCCAAATCAGGATCATTTGCCTGCACGGCAGCCAAGAGTTCGAGGCAGCGGAAATAATGGATGAGGAGGTGGAGCGCCGCAGCGCCTACACCACAAATGAGGTAAAAAAGAAGAAATCGTTTAGGTCCCCATCTGTTTTCCAGTTCACTTCCAAACATCCAGAGTCCCAGCATATTGAAAATAATGTGAAAAAAAGTTCCTGGGGAATGGGCGAACATGTGGGTAGCAATCTGGTAAGGGTAGAACTGCTGCCCTTTTGAATAGAGTGGGTGCCCATCTCTTTCCAGTATCATCCTCAGTTCTTCTGGCATCACCGGGTACAACTGTAACCATTGAGTGAGGTTAAAGCTGCTGTCACTATTGCTGTAAAGCAGTTGTGCAACAAACACCAGTACATTAATGATCAGCAGGTTTTTTACAATGGGAGGCATGCTGCTGGGCCTGTAACTTCTAATATCACTCATGCTTCATTTTTAACTTTAGCTGCACGATATTCTCAATATGGTGCGTGTGCGGAAACATATCTACTGGTTGTACCCTGGTTACTGCATATTTGCTGTCCAGCAGCGCCAGGTCTCTTGCTTGCGTTGCGGGATTGCAACTTACATATACCACCAGTGGCGCCTCTATTTCGAGTATCTTTTCTACCAGCCTGGCATGCATCCCAGCCCGCGGCGGATCGGTTATGATCACATCAGGGCGGCCGTGCTCATCAAAAAAGGCATCGGTGCAAACAGCTATCACATCACCGCTAACAAAAAAAGCATGTTCAATGTTGTTGAGCAGCGCATTTTCGCGGGCGTCTGCAACAGCTTCTTCCTGCAATTCAACACCAATCACCTTGCGGGCGCCTTTGCTGCAAAAAATACCTATGCTGCCCGTACCGCAATAGAGGTCGTACACGATTTGGGTGCCGTCGAGCTCGGCGAAATCACGGGTGAGGCGGTATAGCTGCTCTCCCTGTTTGGTATTGGTTTGAAAAAATGATTTGGGGCCGATCTTAAAAATAAAATCCTCCAGCCTTTCCATCACGAATCCTTTTCCGGTGCACACCTGGGGCTGAAGGTCGTGGATAGAATCGTTCATTTTAAGGTTCAGCGTGTACAACAGTGTCGTGATCTGTGGGAAGGCTTCCCGTACATAAGTAAGCAGCTTGTTACGTCCCTTCTCGCTTTCATTACCCAATACAATGTTCACCATCACTTCGCCTGTTGTACAAATGCGTACCTGCATGGTACGCAGTAGGCCTCTGTGGGCCCTGATATCGTAGAACGTCAGGTTGTTGGCGATGGCAAATGCCCTAATGCCATTGCGAATGGTATTAGTGAGGTCGTGCTGCAGCCAGCATTTTTGAATGTCCACGATCTTGTCGAAAAAACCTTTAGCATGGAAGCCCAGCACGGATACCTCCCCCTGATTACTGCCAGTAGCCGCCGGCAATGACCGGGTAGAATCACTTTGAGGGTCTTCGTTAGGAAGGTTTTCTTCCAAAACCTCAGCCGGTGCGGCAACAGCAATGGGCGCACTGGTAAGCGGAGGAGGTTTTTGAATCGTAAATTCTTTCGTGCTGAAAGTATATTCGAGTTTATTGCGGTACCACTTGTCGAGCTCACTGCCAACTATCGGCTGTATCGCAGGAAGGTCAATTTTTCCGATGCGGGTGAGGTTGTCGAGCACTTGCTTCTGCTTAAAAACCAATTGGGTGGCATAAGGAAGCATTTGCCACTGGCAGCCGCCGCATACACCGAAATGCTGGCAAAAAGGAACAACCCTGTCTTTCGAGTAAGAATGAAAGGCAACCGGGTAACCTTCAGCCCAATCTTTCTTGCTTTTGGTAAGCCGTACATCCACTACATCGCCCGGAACCACATTCTCTATGAAAATCACTTTGCCATCTAATTTCGCAAGCGACTTGCCTCCTGCTGCGTAATCTTCCACCACCACCTGCTGCAGCACCATCATTTTATTTTTCCTCACCGTGCAAAAATAGTCGATAGATGATGCCTGACTTACTATCCCGGTAAAACTGCTGCTAACCTTTTGCACTGGAGGCAACGGACACTCCCTTTTGTTGGAACTTTCCCTCCCTTACTCATGACCGTGGCCGTCCCGCATGTAATCCATAATGTAGCATCTCTTTAACCAACCATGCAACGCTTTTCTTTTATTTTTACGCCTTATCCATCAACATGAAAATTACGCTCCTCTATGTTTTGCTTTTCTTTTCGCTATGCTCGGGAGCGCAGGAAGGGTACGAGATCAAAGTAACCCTGAAGCCTTTTACCCGCCAGTATATCTACCTGGGTCACTATTTTGGTAAGCAGCTGCCTATCATTGATTCGGTTCTTTTAAACGATAAAAGTGAGGGTGTTTTTAAAGGAAATAAAAAACTGGGTGCAGGGATTTACATGATCGGCTACCCCGACAGAACCCGCAACTTTGAAATACTCGTGGGCAAAACACAGCAATTCAGCGTTGTTGCAGATACCCTCACCATAGCAAGAAAAGTTGAATTCAGCAACTCGGTCGAAAACACTGATTTTCTTGCTTACCAGGCTTTCATGGTACTCAATGGAAAGGCAATAGACAGCCTTCAAAATTTACTGTCTCAACGTTCCCGGGATTCTGCCGAATTAAAGAAAAATATAGAATCGAGAGGAAGAGCCATCCGGAAGTACCGTGAAGATGTAATTACAAAAGACCCTTCCGGCCTACTGGCAACACTGCTTAAGGGTATGAGAGAACCCGAAATTCCAAAGCCTTCTGCAAGCCAACAGCAAGATTCGACATTCGCTTACCGTTATTTTAAAACCCACTTCTGGGACGGTGTGCAATTCTGGGACGACCGTATAGTGCGCACACCTTTTTTTGAAAACCGGGTAGATAAATACTTTGAGCAACTGGTATACCCCGCTGCCGATTCTGTGATCAAGGAGCTGGACTGGATGCTGGGGTATGCCAGCGCAAGCCCGGAAATGCAGCGGTTCCTGCTGCTGAAATTTGTCAATCGCTACCTGAACCAAAAATACATGTGGGAAGACAAGGTATTTGTACATCTATTCGAAAAATACTTTGCACAAAAAACTTATCCCTGGCTTACTGAAGAGGGCAACAAGATTATAAGAGACCGCGCGTACAGCCTCATGGCGAATATTTTTGGTTCACCGGCTGCTGATGTTGAATTGCCCGACAGCACAGGCGCGATTAAAAAACTCTACAGCGTAAAATCACCTTTTACTCTTCTTGTCATCTGGGATCCAGCCTGCAGTCATTGCAAAGAAGTACTACCGCGCCTCGATAGCCTTTACAACAGTAAGTGGAAGACCATGGGCTTGAAACCCTACGCGCTGGCAAAAGAAACAGACGGCACGCAGGCAGACTGGACGCAGTTTATCAACAAGTACCGGCTTGGCAGCTGGGTGCATGTGTACTATTCCAAAGAAGCTGATAAAAAGCGGACAACCGCGGGCGTTCCCAGCTACTCGCAATTGTTTGATGTGCAAAGTTTTCCTACTTTGTACCTGCTCGACGCCGATAAAAGGATCATTGCAAAAAAGATCACAGAACAACAAGTGGATGAGATCCTGCAGTTCAAATTGAAGTCGGGCAGCAACTAAGAGACCAACGCCTTTTATGAAAAAACCTTTTGTCACCACCCTGCTGGCCCTGTTTGCTTTTGCGGCCACGCCTTCCGCTCAAACTCTTTTTACCATCAACAATGACCCTGTGTCTGTTGACCGGTTCCTAACAGCTTACCGCAAGAACAGTAAGGCTGGTAATTCAGATTCGCAGGATCTCGCCGTCTACCTCGATCTGTACATTGCAGCGCAGCTGAAAATTCGGGAAGCCAGGACCCTTGGATTAGACACGCTTCCACAGTTTGTTACTGAACTCCACAATTTACGCGAGCAAATACTCCCTCAGTACCTCAATGATGAAGGTGCAGTGAACAGCCTTGTAGCAGAAGCATTTGCACGGTCTCAGAAAGATATTAACCTCTCTCATATATTCATCGCAGCTCAGGGAACTGATTCAGCAGCTGGTTTCCTTAAATCAGCCGAAGCATACAAGCGCCTGCTGGCGGGAGAGACATTTTCCAAAGTAGCACGTCAGTATTCAGATGATCCTTCCGTTAAATTGAATGGCGGAGATGTAGGGTTTGTGACCGCCTTTAACCTGCCCTACGCATTGGAAAGCCTTATTTATACTACACCTGGAAACCAGGTATCGCCACCGCACCGCTCAAAACAAGGCTACCATATTTTCAGGAATGCCGGCAAAAGAAAAGCGCTGGGGCGCATCAAAGTAGCCCAGATCCTCATAGCCTTTCCACCTGGAGGGTCAATTGCCGACAGTACCCTTGCACGTAACACAGTGAATGCTGTATACCAGCGGTTGCTGAGGGGTGAAGATTTTGCAAAACTCGCGCTGGAATACAGCCATGATATCTACTCCGCTACTGCCAATGGGCAAGTGCAGGAATTCGGTATCGGCGACTACGAACCCGTTTTTGAAAATGCCGCATATGGTCTGGCCAAAGATGGTGATATAAGTAAGCCTTTCCGCTCGGCTTACGGCTGGCATATTGTAAAACGATTGACCCGCATCCCTGTCAGTTCAATTAAAGACGAAAAAACCCTTACCGCCACCCGGTCGCGCATCATGCAGACTGACCGGGCACGTACTATAGAAAGCGCCATGGCCAAAAACGTACTGGCGCAGTTGCCGCCTGCCCACATCAGCTTCGAACCCTCAGCTTTATGGTCGTACACAGACAGTGCGATCGCTGCAAAAAATCCTCAATCAGCAGCATTCGCTTCCAGTAAAACCGGACTGTTGCAATTGGGAAAAGAAATAATACTGCTTCCCACATGGATCGCTTACGCAAAGTCAAATGCGCCTGGTCAGGATGGCGGAAATATCGATTACGCGTCTCTGTTTTGGGATCAATTCATTCCCCATTCGGCAATGAACTATTACCGTAATCATTTGGAAGATTTCAACCCGGTATTTAAAGCACAGATGGAAGAATTGAAAGAAGGTAATCTGTTCTTCGAGATCATGCAGCAACAGGTATGGGCGCCTGCACAGGGAGATTCTGCGGCACTGCTGGCTTTTTACAAAAAGAACAGGAAAAACTACATATGGAATGAAAGTGCAGATGCAGTTATTTTTTATGCCTCTGATGCCGCAAGTGGCACTATTATTAGAAAACAAATGACGCAGCAACCCCATAACTGGAAAAAACATCTAGCCGGCCTGACCGAGAAAGTAGTGGCTGATTCCGGCAGGTTCGAACTGGCTGCAATTCCAAATCTATCCAAAGCAAGCTTCAAAAAAGGATTGGTTACAGCAATGGTTATTAATAAAGAAGACAAAACAGCTTCTTTCGCTTACATCTATCTGCTTTATCCTGCCCGAATGCAGCGCTCTTTTGCAGAAGCCAAATCGCTGGTGGTAGCCGATTACCAGGCTAGCCTGGAGCAATCTTGGCTGGAGGCGTTAAAAAAGAAGTATACCGTGAAGGTTGATGAGAAAGTATGGCAAAGCCTGCTTACGCGCTGATGGCCCTTTGGCGAAAGGTGTGGCAGCGATGAAGTTTTAGATCCCTTTGTGCTGCAACTGGGAGGAGGGCTTTGATAGAAACAACTTACGGACACAACAAAGCTCCCGGTTAGAGGAGCTTTGTATGAAAAAATTAATTATTTATTTTTTCTGTCCCGGCTGTTTTCTCTGCGGTCCCGCACATTCTCTCTGCGGTCTTTTTTATCTTCCTTGCGGTCGCGTATGTCTT
>JBGTIL010000151.1:0-3179 GCA_041745695.1 Chitinophagaceae bacterium
TCCTTAGTTATTCTATAAAGCTTTAAAATGATACAATATGCTTCTTTCCGTTGTCCAAGCAGACAGTATGGGTTTTATGGGCATAATGATGGTTGTGATGATGGGTACAATGCTGTTTGTTGTGCTATTTCGCAGGAAAAAAAAATAAAACAAAGCGTATTAAAAAGGATTCAGAACCGGGAGCTACACCAGAGCCCGAGATACTGCAAAAGCGAAATACGGTAGTTTAATCTTTAAAGCAAAGTAAATGAATAATCCTAGCTTGATGATTTTTGCGGTACCGGCCATAGCTCTGATACTGGTCGTCTTGATGTTTATCTACTTTCTACAAAGAGTAGGTCGGAAGGACGTATTTAAACGTCTTGTTTTCACCATTCTGATAATGGCGTTCCTATTCAATTTTGTCTGGGAGGTTATTCAAATGCCTTTGTATAGAGATGCGCCGTTTAGTGTAGCGCATATCGCATTTTGTGGGCTGGCATCTATCGCGGATGCCCTGATGGTGCTCTTGATTTATTTAAGCTTTGCATTAGTAATGAAAAATCCATTCTGGGGTCAAAACCTAACACTGTCAATGATCCTGATGGTGATGGTGGTGGGCGGACTGGGTGCGGTCGCAGCTGAGATGAGGCACCTTTCTTCCGGTACCTGGGCTTACGATAGCTCTATGCCAATAATACCTGTTGTGAATGTTGGGCTGTCGCCCGTGCTGCAGTTTATGCTGCTACCTGCCTGCATTTATTATTTGGGTTTCAGGTTTATCATTCACACTGTTCCGACAGCAGAAAAATCTTAATTAACCATGGTTGATAAACTCATAGAATTTTCCCTGCGCAACCGTTTCTTAGTACTGCTGATCGCAGTGGCCTTACTCGTGTGGGGGATATTTTCTGTTGCCAAAAATCCAATAGATGCCATTCCTGACCTGTCTGAAAACCAGGTGATCGTTTTTACAGAATGGATGGGCAGAAGCCCACAGGTGATAGAAGATCAGGTTACCTACCCTTTGGTAAGTAACCTGCAAGGCATCGCCAAAGTAAAAAATATAAGAGGCACATCCATGTTCGGGATGAGCTTTGTCTACATCATTTTCGAAGATGACGTTGATGTTTACTGGGCCAGAACAAGGGTACTGGAAAGACTGAACTATGCGCAGCGTTTATTACCCGAAGGGATAACGCCGAGCCTTGGTCCGGATGGCACCGGCGTAGGACATATCTTTTGGTACACACTCGACGCGAAGGGACTTGACCTCGGCGAGCAGAGAGCATTACAGGACTGGTATATAAAGTTTGGTTTGCAAACCGTGCCGGGCGTCGCGGAAGTAGCCTCGTTCGGTGGCTTCGAAAAACAATACCAGATTGTGATTGATCCGGTTAAGCTTCAATACTACCAACTATCTATGATGGATGTAATGAAGAGTGTGCAGGCTGGAAACAATGATGTGGGAGGAAGAAAATTTGAAATGTCCGACATGGCTTACATCATTCGCGGTCTGGGTTACATCAAAAATCGAGAGGACGTTGAAAATATAGCTGTATCAAATACCAATGGAATACCCATCCGGATCACAGACATTGGCAGTGTGCAAATGGGCTCCGACCTGCGCCTCGGCATCTTCGACGAGAATGGTGAAGGTGAAGCTGTAGGTGGCATAGTTGTGATGCGTTACGGCGAAAATGCGGATGAGGTGATCAAAGCTGTGAAGAAAAAAATGACCGAGGTAGAGAAAGGATTACCCCCGGGTGTAACATTTAAAACTGCCTACGACCGAAGCAAACTCATCCAGGGAGCCATTGAAACGATCAGGTCAAAACTATTGGAGGAGATCCTCATTGTTTCGGTTATCGTCATGCTTTTCCTTTTGCACTGGCGGAGCGCGCTGAGCATCATTATACAAATTCCGATAACAATTGCCGTGAGCTTTATACTGCTGAATGCCTTTGGTATTTCCTCCAATATCATGTCGCTGACGGGCATTGCTCTGGCAATCGGCGTAATTGTAGACAATGGAATCATCATGAGCGAAAACGCTTACAGGGGGCTGTCGGAATGGCAAAATGACCCCGCTAATCAAAAAACTTAAATGAAGTTTTGGAAATTTAATCGCCCGGTTTTTAAGCGACAGAACTACACAAAAGTTCCTGAAGATATCCGCATGCAGATCATCGAAAAGGCCAGCAAGCAGGTATCACGTGGTGTGTTCTTCTCAACCGTTATTATTATTGCCTCTTTTCTCCCTGTGTTTTTATTAACCGGACAGGAAGGAAAACTGTTTGGTCCGCTTGCCTATACCAAGACCTTCATACTAGTAGTGGATGCCATTCTTGTGCTTACCCTGGCACCCGTACTTATCTCGTTCTTCATGAAAGGCCGGTTTAGGAGTGAACAGTCAAACCCTGTTAATCGTTTCCTGGAGCGGGTTTATGAGCCTGTTATCAGGACCTGCATTACATGGCGCAAAACAACCATTGCCATCAATATAATAGCGCTTCTGATTAGTATTCCGCTGGTGATGAGCCTGGGCAGAGAATTCATGCCACCGTTAGACGAAGGGTCGATTCTATTTATGCCGGTAACCTTGCCCGATGTTTCTAATTCTGAGGTAAAGAGAATACTGCAGGTGCAGGATAAACTGATAAAATCGCTGCCGGAGGTAGCCCATGTTTTAGGAAAAGCGGGACGTGCCAACACCGCTACCGATAATTCGCCCATCAGCATGATTGAAACAATGGTGATCCTGAAGCCAAGAGCTGAGTGGAGAGCAGGGATTACAAAAGAAGCAATTATCAATGAACTGAATAGTAAACTACAAATACCCGGTGTAACAAATGGCTGGACGCAACCGATCATCAACCGCATCAATATGCTCTCAACGGGGATTCGTACAGATGTGGGCGTGAAAGTATATGGACAAAATCTGGACACCATCAATGCCTTTGCTCAGAAGGTGCGAATGGCCTTACAGGGTATTGAGGGTATTAAAGATCTGTACGTGGAACCTATTACCGGTGGCAAATACATCGACATTACCATTAAGAGGGGTGAGATTGGAAGATATGGTTTGAGCGTGGATGATGTAAATACACTAGTAGAAACGGCGCTGGGTGGCATGAAGCTAACGACCACTGTGGAAGGACGCAGAAGGTTTTCTGTGAATGCCCGGTTCGGACAGGATT
>JBGTIL010000152.1:0-5440 GCA_041745695.1 Chitinophagaceae bacterium
ATAGTCGACAGCGGGTTGCCGCCTGTCAGGTCCGTTATCTGCGGATTAATCAACCACCGCGGTGTTTTGAATAGTTGCTCATTTAAAAAGAGCAACGCCTCTTTCTGAGAACTTTGGGGTACAAACTGAACTACAACACCAGCCTGTTCTACAGTTTTTGGTGTGGTCATGATGCCGCCCACATTTTTCGCTACATGTCCTATGTAACGGGCATACTGACCAACGATATTACCGTACAACTCATTGAGGCTTTCGAAGCCGGCATTGGGTTCACGCGTCCACTCGGGTAATTTGGTAACGATCCTCTGCAGATTCTTGATTCCATAGCCGCTTGCCTTCATGGCGTTGTCGCCGAGGTCTTCGCTTTGAGCACGGGGATCGTCAGGGTCAGATTCCGTAATAAACCAAAGACGCCTGTTTTTCAATTTCTCAATGGTGATCTTGTTCTGAACAACCCGGTCTTCTTCGGGTGTTTTTACCTGGGGGTGCCAGCGATAGCCCCATTCAATGGCCCAAAGATCGTAGTCGCCGATGCGGGGGAAGAGACCCTTTTCGGAGATATTGTCCTCCGGTTGTGCTACATAATTAAAGCGGGCATAATCCATTATCGAAGGCGTGTGCCCATGGGCTTCCACCCAGGCTTTGTCGCGCAGTTTTTCAACAGGTACTGTAGACGATGAGCCAAAATTATGGCGCAGCCCAAGGGTGTGCCCTACCTCATGCGACGACACAAAGCGAATAAGTTGTCCCATTAGTGAGTCGTTAAACCTTAGCGTTCTCGCTCTTGGATCTACAGCGGCTGTCTGTGTAAAATACCAGTTACGAAGCAGGTTCATCACGTTGTGGTACCAGTTAATGTGCGATTCGAGTATCTCGCCACTACGGGGATCGTTTACGTGCGGACCGCTCGCGTTGGCAACGTCGGAAGGCTTGTACACTATGGCGCTGAACTTCGGATTTTCGATATACCACTCGGGGTCATTGGATGGAGCAACCCGGCCGAAAATAGCATTCTTAAATCCAGCTTTTTCAAAAGCAATCTGCCAGTCGTCCACGCCCTGCATCAGGTAGGGGATCCATTGCTTTGGTGTGGCAGGATCTATGTAGAAAACGATGGGCTTTTGTGGTTCTACCAGTTCTCCTCTCTTGTACTTTTCAACATCAGCGGGCTTTGGTTCGAGGCGCCAGCGTGTAATCATCCGCACTCTTTCCACACCTTGAGGATTCAGATCAAAGTCGGTATAGCCTGTAGAAAAGTAGCCTACCCTCGGATCAAAATACCGCGGCTGCATGGGCACCTTGGGAAGCAGGATCATAGAACTGTTCAACTCGAATGTAGCAGGGGTGGCGCTGGTCAGGAAACCAAACTGAATGGGCTGTCCCGGCACAGGAGGCGGCGTACGCAGGTGGGTTTTCACTGTGTTAATGCCCATGCTGGAGGGGTAGCCTTTTACATCTATCACGTAAGAATTTTCTTTCTGATAGGTTCCGAGCCCCAGCGATCGCTTGGTTCTTGAACTAAAGAATAAAACTTCATTGTCTCCCATCAGGTAATCCGTAACCTCTATCACTACGCCGGCAGAATCTTTCGACAGTGATTTGATATCGAAGGAGGCGTTGATGGGTTGAAGATTTGAATTACGTACAGAAGTGTACATACCCTGTGAGCTGTCGCGCGACATTTCCTGGTAGGAGATACTGCGCAGAAACACGCGGTTGTTGGGTCCCCGCTCAAAAGAAATGACATTGTCTGCGATCTGGTCGCCGGCATAACCTAAAAAGCCGGCGCGTCCGCCGGCAGGTGCTTTGGAGATGCGATTCACCACCAGTATCTCCCGGTGCATCATAGAGTCAGCTATTTCAAAGAAATACTTATCATCAATACGATGAATCACAAACAGTCCTCTTGATGTTTTTGCCTTGGCGGTAATAATTTCGCCGTAGGGACGGATGGCGGAAGAGGTTCTTGACATTGCTGGCGTGAGGCCGGCAGGTGGGGGTAGGTCGGGCGGAGGTACGGGTCTTTGCTGCGCAAACAAAGTGGTGCAAAGCGCGAATGATAGCAAGGCGGAAAGCTTAACTCTCAGATTCATTCAGGTTTATTTAGTGTAAAAAGTTTGACGGGATAGCAATTTAGGTCATATACAGTATCCAAGCACGCAAACATGACAGAAAATCAAAACTGAAAGCGGGGCGAACCTGTTGCCGCCCAGCTCCCACCCTGGACTAGTTCCGGAATTCTAAGCGTACAGTCGTTTTCACTCCCGCAAAGACACCGCCCCAATTACCCAACGTGACTTTACTAGTTTCACCTGCACGGTTTTTTTCGGACAGAGTCCCTACATGCCTTCAAAAGTCAGCGATCTCACAACCCCAGCAGTGTTTAATCGTCCGCCCACTGGCACGAAAATTTAGTAAACAGTAACAATAAAAACTATTATATGAAAAGTACAAGAATTCCCATGGCTTTGCTGATGGGTACCATAATTTTTACAGCCTGTAACGGCGATTCGAGTGAGACCAGCTCTACTACCGACAGCTCTTCAATGACTACCACCGGAACCGGCACTGATAACACCGGAGGAACCAATACGGATGCGGGTGGCAGCATGACGAACTCTCAATCAAACATGGCTTTGAGCGATATGGATAAGGCGTTTGTGATGAAAGCAGCTAAGGGTGGAATGATGGAGGTTGAGTCTAGCCGGATAGCCCAGGAAAGTGGGGGACATCAGCGCGTGAAAGACGTGGCGACCATGATTATGCGAGACCACACAAATGCAAACAATGAATTGAAGGGTTTAGTGTCTGCGCGCGGAATTATCATCCCGGAAGATAGCCTGATGGCTCTGAACAAGTCGCACATCGATGATATGCAGAAGATGAAAGGCAAAGCCTTAGACAAGCATTACATCAGCATGATGACCGACGACCACAAAAAGGATATCGCCGAGTTTGAAAAAGCCTCTAATGAATTGACAGATCCGGAATTGAAAGCGTGGGCTACTAAATCCCTGCCCGTATTAAAAATGCACCGTGATTCTGTTGCAGCGATCAGCAAAATAAAAATGTAATCAGTTTGGTTGCGAGCAAGCCTTTCCTTAAAACGGGAAAGGCTTTTTTATTTGTGTTCGCCGTAGACAGCACGTAACACGTCGGAGATTTCCCCAAGCGTACAATACTCTTCTACAGCCTCGATCACAGCAGGCATGAGATTCGTTTCGTCTGCGGCACTTTGCCTGATATTAATTAAACATTGTTGCGCAGCAGTGTTGTCTCTGCGAGACCTTAATTCAACCAATCTTTGCGCCTGTTCCGCTCTTATACTATCATTGATACGAAACCCGGGGATGGGAGTTTCCTGCTCATTTCCGAATCTGTTCACGCCCACAATGATCTTTTCTCCACGCTCAATTTGCCGCTGGTAGTTGTAGGCGCTGCGGGCAATCTCATCCTGCATGTATCCTTTCTCTATTGCCGCCACGCTTCCTCCCATGGCATCCACATGTCTGATTAGCTCCCAGGCGGCAGCTTCCACTTCATTGGTCAACGATTCTACATAATAAGAGCCGGCCAGTGGATCTGCTGTATCGGGTGCACCACTTTCATAAGCAACAATCTGTTGGGTTCTCAGCGCAATGCGGGCAGCCTCTTCCGTGGGGAGACTCAGTGCTTCGTCATACCCGTTAGTATGCAGCGACTGGGTTCCGCCAAGCACGGCTGCCAGACTTTGAACCGTGACCCGCGCTATATTATTAAGGGGTTGCTGGGCTGTTAGTGTGCTGCCCCCTGTTTGTGTGTGAAAACGGAGCATCATGGCCTTTGGGTCTTTTGCCCCCAGTTCTTTCATGATTTGTGCCCACATGCGCCTGGCGGCACGGAACTTAGCTACTTCTTCAAACAGGTTGTTGTGTGCATTAAAGAAAAACGATAGCCGCTTGCCAAAAACATCTATATCAAGTCCGGCGCTGAGAGCAGCAGCTACATAAGCTTTTCCGTTGCTCAGCGTAAAAGCCAGTTCCTGAACGGCCGTGCTGCCTGCCTCACGAATGTGATATCCAGAGATCGAAATGGTATTCCACCGCGGAACTTCCTGACCGCACCATTCAAAAATATCTGTGATAATACGCATTGAAGGTTTTGGGGGATAGATATAAGTGCCCCTGGCAGCGTATTCTTTAAGGATGTCGTTTTGTATTGTGCCGGTCAGCTTTTTTAAGTCGGCACCTCCCTTTTTGGCTTCTGCCACGTACAGGGCGATCAGGATAAAAGCTGTCGCATTGATGGTCATTGAAGTGGAAACTGTTTCGAGGTTTAAACCTTTAAACAGCGTTTCCATATCCTCGAGAGAATCTATGGCAACTCCTACTTTTCCTACTTCTCCTTCAGCAAGGGGATGATCGCTGTCGTAGCCAATCTGCGTAGGCAGGTCGAAGGCAACGCTCAATCCGCTAACACCCTGAGCCAGCAGATAGTGGTAACGTTTATTGCTTTCTTCTGCGGTGCTGAACCCGGCATACTGTCGCATAGTCCAAAGCCTTCCCCGGTACATGTCTTGCTGCACGCCTCGTGTATAAGGGAACGTTCCTGGCAGCTCCTGCTGTCCTTCCACCTGTGGGTCGAATACATAGAACGGCTTGACCTCAATCCCGGAATCGGTTACGATTTTTTTCTCGTTCACAAATGGTGGTTTAAGCTTCTTTATAGAATGATCTATAAGTAGGAACGAAAGGGATGCCAGGCTCCCATTCGCAGAAAAACATGCGGGAGTACAAATTACTTCAACAGCTTTTTTGCTTCTATATTTAAAGCGTCCAGAACAATTGTGTGCAGTGCCTTTTCTTTCTGACTCATAATCACCTCAAGCAGGTGTTTATTGAGGTCATTGGCCCTTGCATTTTCAGGAAGCATATCGCTGATCTGGTTGATGATCAGGATGCTTTGTTCTTTGAGATTTTGTAAGGCTCCCCATGCTACCGGGCTTACGTATATCTGTTGTGAGGTATTGTACTCGAACTCCTGCTTTATATTACCTAATAAGATCAGTTGCATATCCCGGGCACTCATCCCTGGCTCAACCGAGCGGCTTACCAGGTTTGGGATGGATACCCTGTCACACAACAGCACCAACCGCTCGTAGGCACCTAGTTGCAATGCGATGGTTTGATCTGAGATCCGGTTTGCATTTTCCTTTACGAGGACGTTGGTGCGGAATAGGCTTAGTATGGCAACAACCAAAGCGCCCAATGAAAGAAAGAAATTGATGCTGTCTTGCTGCATGCGTATAAATAAGGTGGCAAAAATAAAGAAGATGTGAAACTCCGGGTTAGTAATCTGCCGTGGATTACAGTTGTAGGAAAACAAGCTTAATTTTACGGGATGGAAACAGTAACACAGTCGCCGGTACACTTTACAGCAGGCGCTTTGGAAGAAATTAACC
>JBGTIL010000153.1:0-1633 GCA_041745695.1 Chitinophagaceae bacterium
GATCACACAGGCCGAAAGTGGCGCAGATAAGCTGGATGATTTTCGGGCTTCGTCCTACATTAATTACCAGGGACAAAAACTGGCAAACAGATTTAATGCACACAGCTACTGGCTACTTACAAAAGCGATGGATAGTCATAACATCGCCCGTGGCAGGAACGCCTCGGTGGCAGCCGTGCTGCAACAGGTAAAGGCACGCACCCTGATCATCGGCATCACGAGCGACTTGTTATGCCCCGTTCCCGAACAGCTGTTCATGTCGGAGCACATCAGCAAAAATAATTTCGTCAAGATCGATTCTTTATATGGGCACGACGGATTTTTAGTGGAAACCGCCTCAATCATACCGCACCTTCGTGCCTGGCTGGAAGAAGTTAATCAGTGATCTGACAGAAGCATCACTACCAAAGAAAATTTAGTTATGGAGCACCACGAGCAACACCCCGTTACAAAAGCGATCCGCCAGCAGGTAAAACGCACCGGCGAAAGAGAACACTCTTCACCTCTCTTTCTCACCAGCAGTTTTTGTTTTGATGAAGCAGAAAGTATGCGTGCAGCGTTCGCCGATGAAACCGACGATAACATTTACAGTCGCTTCAGTAATCCCAATGTTCAGGAATTTGTAGATAAGATGTGTATCCTCGAAGGGACTGAAGCAGGCTATGCCACCGCCTCAGGTATGAGTGCCATATTCGCCTCCTTCATGGCCCTGCTCAAAGCAGGAGATCATTTGCTCTGCTGCAATTCTATTTTCGGAAGCACCCATACACTGATCACAAAATATTTGCCCCGCTACGGTATCGAATACAGTTACGTTGCTGCAGATAAGCCAGCCGAATGGGCTGCCGCTATTCGCCCAAATACAAAAATGATTTTCCTGGAAACGCCTACCAATCCAGGGCTCGATATCATTGATCTCGAACTGGCAGGGGCCCTCGCGAGGAAACACAATCTTATTTTTAATGTGGATAATTGTTTCGCTACGCCACTGGGCCAGCAGCCTATCGCTTACGGCGCAGACCTCATCATACACTCAGCAACCAAATGGCTCGATGGACAAGGACGGGTACTGGGTGGCATCATCCTGGGCAGGGCAGACCTGATCAAAGACATTTATCTTTTCAGCCGCAGTTCGGGTCCTGCACTTTCGCCCTTCAACGCCTGGGTGTTGAGTAAAAGCCTGGAAACGCTCGATGTGCGGATGGAACGCCACTGCTCCAATGCCCTGTTCATAGCGCAGTCATTGGAACTACACCCTAAAATAAAGACTTTAAGGTATCCCTTCCTGCCTTCCCATCCACAGCACGCCATTGCCCTGCGTCAGATGAAAAACGGGGGTGGCATTGTTTGTTTTGAACTGACCGGAGGATTAGAAAGCGGCAGAGCATTTCTCAATAACCTGAAAATGCTGTCGGTGACGGCCAACCTGGGAGATACCCGCAGTATTGCTTCGCATCCAGCAAGCACCACCCACGCAAAACTTACAGAGGGAGAAAGATCGTCGGTAAATATTACGCCCGGTCTTATCCGCATCTCTGTAGGGCTGGAACACAGAGACGATATTTTAGCCGACCTGCTGCAAGCGCTCACCTACTGTTAGGTCAGATCATGAGGTCCATTCAAGCCCAGAAGA
>JBGTIL010000154.1:0-2684 GCA_041745695.1 Chitinophagaceae bacterium
GTAATTATACGCTTGAGATGATTTCAGTTTTAGACGGCTCAACAAAACCGTTAGGAAAAAAGAAACACAAAGGGGGCGAATTAAAACTCGATATGATTGATCAGGATGATTTTGCTTTGAGGGTTGTTCGTCAATAAGCAATTAAAAAACCGGTAAAAAACTGACTATAAGTTCTTAAACACTCACACTGGTCAGTTCAAACACTTCGGCAAGCAATTCATAAGACATGAGCCTGTCTTCAAAATCATTGGTAATGGTTACGGCCATAAATTCGTCGGTGCCATAATCCTGTACAAACTGAGTGATCTTAGCTTTTATTTGTTCCGGCGTTCCGGCTATGGTTCTTTTGCGGTTGTAGGCCAACCTCTCCTGTTCTGGATAGGTATATTGGTAATTCCTGATCTCGTCATAAGATTTAAACCCCTGTCGCACGCCCCTTTCCAAGTCAAGCAGGTAATGTACCATAACAGCCTGCAACTGCAATGCCTTTTCTTCAGTATCGGCACAAAATACAAAGGCTGCCACATTAGCAACAGGCTGAGATAACTGCTCTGAGGGTTGAAAGCGCTCTTTGTACATTTTCACCGCTTCAGGGCCACCCACGGGGTTAATAAAATGCGCAAATGAAAAAGCCATTCCAAAATGGGCAGCAAATAACCCGCTTTGGCCACTCGAACTCAGCAGCCAGAGTTCAGGTGTGGTATCTGTAACCGGTGTAGCGGTAATCCGGTTTTCTGCAGTATCGGTTAAATACTGCTGCAAATCGGCCAGTTGTTGTACAAATGCCTGTTCGCTGAATGTATTGGAAGGATTAAGAATTGAAGCTGTTATGCGATCAGTCCCGGGTGCACGTCCCATTCCCAGATCGATCCTTCCTGGAAAGAGTGTTTCCAGCATCCTGAAATTTTCTGCCACTTTAAGTGTACTGTGGTTAGGCATCATGATACCGCCAGAGCCTAAACGAATGTGTTTTGTTTCGCCGGCAAGGTGCGCAATCAGCACTTCGGGGGTTGAACCGGCCAGGCTGCTGGTATTATGGTGCTCTGAAACCCAGTAGCGGTAGTAGCCCAGTTCATCCGCCAGTTTAACTAATTGTGTAGTTTCGGCAATGGCCTCCCTTGCATTACTGCCAAAGCGTACCGGCGATTGATCGAGTATGCTTAATTTCAGTGGTTTTTTGTGGTTCATGGTATGTGTCTTTCTGCCACGAAGGCTCAAAAAAATAATTTTGTGTCTTAGTGGCAACTGCTATTATATTAACTATACAAAACTAAGCCTTACATCTCGTTTCGCTTTGCTTAAAGCAGAAAGATTACTTTTGGGCAACATGATGGATGTTTTCGGCAGCGCTTTACAGGATTATTATTATCGCCAAACAAATGAAACCCTCTGGCTGCATACCAGCTACGGCGAAACGGAAGAAATGCCGGTAAAAGTTTTTTTCAGGAAGGAGGATGAACTCCCGGGAATTGAAAGCTATGCGCTTGATCTGTGCCGGGGCAGCATATTGGATATTGGCGCCGGTGCAGGAAGCCATGCCCTTTTGCTTCAACAAAGAGGTTTTGATGTAACAGCGCTTGAAGTTTCTGCCAAAGCAGCAGAAGTAATAAAAGCAAGAGGGGCAAAAAAGGTGGTTAACAAGGATATTATGCAGTATCATGAGCAGCGGTATGATACGTTGCTTATGCTGATGAATGGCATCGGCCTTACCGGAGATTTAACCGGCTTGCATGAATTTCTGGATCATGCGAAAACTATTATCCGGCCAGGCGGGCAGCTGCTATTCGACTCATCAGACGTGGCTTATTTGTATGAAGATGGGAAATTTCCACAAGACTGTTATTACGGTGAAATCTCTTACCAGTATGAATATAAAGGTTTTAAAGGCGATTGGTTCAGGTGGTTGTATATCGATCAAAAACTATTATCACAAATTGCTGAACAGCATGGCTGGATGGCACAAATTATTTATGAGCATGAGGACGACCAGTATTTAGCAAGATTGGTTAAGTTTTAAGAGGGTAAGGATGAAATATCAGATTAGCTTATTTTAACATTCGTGCCTAACCTTTCTTATTATTCTCATTAAAAACCTATAGCTGTTTGCTATTGCCTGTTCCCTATTTCCAAAGGCTACCCCCTGATCACTTATAGCTCACCCTGTAAATCACCCCGTTTGCATCATCAGAAATCAATACCGAACCATCTGTATGTTGTGCCAACCCGCATACGCGTGCAAATTGTGCTGTGTTGTTTTCTGTTACAAAACCGGTAATAAAGTCTTCAATTTTTGAGGGTTTGCCATTTTCAAAACGTACCCTTACTATCTTATAACCTGATGGTTTGCTGCGGTTCCAGGAACCATGCATGGTTACAAGCGCATCGCCTTTGTAAGCCGCCGGAAATTGTGAACCGGTATAAAATTGCAAAGCCATTGGTGCAGCATGTGCCGTGTATAACAAAACGGGTTTAGTGGTTTTTTTCGCATATTCTTCATGCGTCATGTCCTTTGGGTCATGGTGCAGTTCAAATTTACCGTCTGCATAAATATATGGCCAGCCATAATCAGCACCTTCCGTGATCATGTTCAGCTCTTCCTGCTGGTCTTCGTCCCCAAGCCAGTCGATACCGTGATCAAAGCCATACAATGCTTTGGATTGCGGATGCCAGTCGAAACCGATGGT
>JBGTIL010000155.1:0-1924 GCA_041745695.1 Chitinophagaceae bacterium
CCAAAAGCCAGGGAAGACTTGCCGGAACCAGATACACCAGTGAAAACGACTAATGCATCTCTGGGAATATCTACACTGACATTTTTCAGATTGTGTTCCCGCGCACCCCTCACATGAACAAAGCCATCTTTCTTAGGCACTCCTGGTTGTTGCGGCATGAGGAAGAGGCTTTCAAATAGTATGCCTCCGGCTAGGAATCAAATGGTCTTGTGCATTTCGAACGCTGCCTGAATGAAGGTTTTGACAGCAGCAGAAAAGGACATTAGACCTCTGAAATCTGACTGCAACATGCCTTTCGGCTGTAATCGGGTAATTTGCAGGTTATGTTCTTCAGCGACCTTAATCTTAATAAGCCCCTGCTCAATGCATTGAACGATTTCGGGTATAGCGTTCCCACTACTATACAGGAAAAAGTTTTTTCTGTGGTGATGAGCGGCACCGATGTGTGTGGCATAGCACAAACAGGAACAGGAAAAACCATAGCTTACCTCCTTCCACTCCTCAACCAGTGGAAATATTCGAAAGAAAAAAATCCGCAGATACTTATCGTTGTGCCTACCCGTGAGTTGGTAGTTCAGGTAGTGGAAGCCGTTAAAAAATTAAGCGGTTACCTGAGCCTGGTTGTAGTTGGAGTATATGGAGGCGTAAACATTAATACACAGCGCATCGAACTCAAAGATGGCTGCGACGTACTGGTAGCAACACCGGGGCGGTTATACGACCTGGCAATGGCGGGTGGCTTCAGAACAAAAAGCATCAGGAAACTGGTAATAGATGAAGTTGATGAAATGCTGAACCTGGGTTTTCGCACGCAGCTTAAAAATATCCTGGATCTCATTCCGCAGCGACGGCAGAACCTTATGTTTTCTGCAACGCTGATACCTGAAGTGGAATCTCTCATCACTGAATTTTTTAATGACCCGGTACGCATAGAGGCAGCGCCTTCCGGCACACCGGTTGAAAATATTGTGCAGACCGCCTACCAACTACCCAATTTTCATAGCAAGGTTAAACTGCTTACCTTGCTTGCGGAGGAAGATACTGCGATGACGAAAGTCTTGGTATTTACCAGCTCCAAGCGTGTGGCTGATGAGCTTTTTGAACAGGTGGCGCCCCGGTTCCCTGAAACAGTCGGGGTCATCCATTCCAACAAGGAACAAAATTACCGCTTCAGTACTGTCAGGAACTTTAAAGAAGGCCAACTGAGGTTCCTGATTGCTACCGACATTGTTGCCCGTGGCATTGACATTTCAGAAGTAACCCACGTGATCAACTTCGACCTTCCTTTGGTTGCTGAAAATTATATTCACAGGATTGGTCGTACAGGCCGTGCCGATAAATCGGGGATAGCCATCAGCTTTATTATAGAAAAAGAGACGAAGAAGAAAGAGGAGATTGAAAAGCTGATGAATGTAACAATCCCGGTGATCCCGCTACCGGAACACTTTGTTTTGTCGACGGAGTTAACAGAGGAGGAGCAGCCAAAGACTTCAATGAAAGAGATTGAGGTACAGCTGCCAAAGCGGGAGGAAAGAGGCGAAGCTTTTCATCCGAAATCTGCAAAAAACAGCAAAGTGAACAAACGCGTAAGTCGTAAAGACCAGATGAAAGAAAAGTATGGTAAGCCCATAAAAAAAAGCGGCAAAAAGTAATCACCGTACTTTTTACCGCTTTTATCCGCTCCCGGTGGACGAGGCGGTTAACTAAAATTTAAAAGGGACTTCAACAACCGTGTTATCCCAGCCCAGTTTCATCACGCCACTATTGGCTTCCTTCTTTTCGAACTGGATAGCGAAGTTTTCAGTAGTAGTATCTGCTTTGGTTGCAGGTGCTGTAACCCTGATGACATCGTTTTTTTCCTGGTACTGGTAGGCTCCCCAGAAATCAAGGTCGCTGTTTAATATGATTGTCCATTCCTTTTCTC
>JBGTIL010000156.1:0-12830 GCA_041745695.1 Chitinophagaceae bacterium
CCAGTTTCATAAGGGTGGGCTTGAAAGAACGAAGGTATTAAAACTCTACAGGGGCGGACAGTTTTTCCGTTCCCCTGCTAAAAAATACTGTGGTTTTTTCACCCTTTTTAAATTTACCCAGTGCCTGCATGTAAGATTCTATCGATTGAGTAGGGTAGGCGCCCAGTGCTGTAATGATGTCTCCCGATCTTAATCCTGCCTTCTGCGCAGGCCTGTTTTCACTTATGCCATCGGCCTTTACTCCGCTCCCATTGAATGAATAATCGGGCATGATACCAAGGGTTACACTAAATGAAGAAGCCATCACAGAAGGCTGTTCCTTTGTTTTTGTGAAAGGCGGTCTTATGCCTTTTTTGCTGGTATAATCTAACAGGCTGATGATATGCCTCACCAGGTGCATCTCCCCGGTGTAATTCAGCTTTTCAGCATCATCGGAAGGCTTGTGATAATCGCTATGCAAACCCGTAAAATAAAAAAGTACCGGAATGTCTTTTCTGTAAAAAGAGCTATGATCACTCGGGCCAGTGCCGCTCGAATCGAACCTGAAACTTAAACCCGAAGCATACAATGCCGACTTTCCTTTTAGACGGTAGACCTCACTCCAGGTTGGCGATGTGCCGAAGCCGCCTACCGTTACCAGTTTCGAAGCAACATTTAACCTCCCTATCATATCCATATTAATCATGTAGCTGATGCTGCGCAGGTCGATGGTAGCATGTTCAACAAAATACCTGGAGCCTAACAACCCTAATTCTTCTCCCGAAAAAGCAATGAACAGGTAATTATGTTGCTTATTTTTTGACAGTTTCAGGAGTCGTCCGAGCTCTATTAAAGCGGCCGTGCCACTTGCATTATCGTCGGCGCCATTGTGTATTTGCGGGGCAACAGCTTTTACCAGGGAGTTACCGTCCTCGCCCCATCCAAGGTGGTCGTAGTGGGCACCCAGCACAATGGTTGCAGCTGCGCCGTTGTCAATATAGCCCAGTACGTTCGTACCTTTTTTTGTCTTTGGTCCAATGGCAGTATTTACTTTGATATCGAAAGAAGCGGTTTCATCATCGAAGTATTTTTTCCTGGCTTCCCTGGACACATATACGACAGGTATGCCGAAGGCAGGAGCAGTGTCCTTACCATCGAAGGCCAGCCCGTCGGCTGTGGCAGCAGTATTGTAAACAAACACGGCTGTGGCTCCGCGGCCTTGCATTTGCGCTACTTTATTTTTTACAGCCGCTGGCAGATCAAAGTGCGGGTTTGTAGCATTGTCTTCCACCATTTCCTTCAGGTTTAAAAACCAGGGCATCCCTCTTTCCTGTAATGCCATGGAAGGCATGGCTTCCACCGCGGCATTACCACTATAGCTCAAAGGAAAAAAGTCTTTGTGGAGCGCCAGCCTCTGGTCATTCACCAGCAGCAGGGTAGCCTCAGCAATCTGCTTCCCTTCCCTTATCTCAAACTCCTGGAAGTAAGCTGTGGATCCCTTGGGCGCCAGTCCATTTTTTTTAAATTCATTGCTGATGTATGCTGCTGCCGCCTGCTCTCCGGCAGTGCCGGTTCTTCGCCCTTCCATTTTATCTGAAGCCAGGTAAGACACGTGTGCCTCAAGAGAAGTAATCAATTGCTTGTCCTCCTTTTTTAGCTTCTGGCCCTGGGCATTTATTGTAAAGAAAATAAGGGGGATCAGGTACTTACAAGACACGGTTTAGATTTAATAGTTAACGAGTAACAAAATTATCTATTGCCATGTGTTCTTACATGAAAAATTTTTTTTATCCTTCGGTAACCTTTTGTAAAACTTCTTAATTCGTAAATCCGGCGCCCCTAGTGCATTTACCTTTGCGCACCCAATAGTGAGCAGCAAACATTTACATATTGCTTTAGTCGGAAATCCAAATAGTGGTAAAAGTTCGCTTTTCAACTGCCTCACCGGGTTGAATCAAAGCGTTGGCAACTTCCCGGGCGTAACGGTCGACAAAAAAACCGGTACTACCGTGCTTGAAGATGGGCTTAAAGCCAGTGTGATCGATCTTCCGGGCACTTATAGCTTGTATCCTAACCGGCCCGATGAATGGGTTAGTTACCGGGTACTGATCGGGCAGGATAAAACCACCCCTGCCGACGTGTTTGTGGTAGTGGTTGATGCCAGTAATCTTAAACGCAACCTCTTATTCTGCACACAAATTATCGACCTTAAAAAACCTGTTGTACTGGCCCTGACAATGGCAGATCTTGCCAAGAAGAAAGGAATCCAAATAAACCTTTCAGACCTGGGAAGGGAATTAGGTGTGCCGGTAATTGCGGTTAATCCGCGCAAGCAAAAAGGTATTGCGCAACTCAAAAAAGCAATCGAACAGACTGCCTCAAACCTCTATAAGATACCTTCCAGGGACTTCATTGATAATAAAGCCCTGGCTGCGGTGTCGGTTCAGGAAGTTCAGGAACTGATGCCAGGGGTAAGTGATTATTCTGCTATCCACTATCTCATCAACCACGAATCATTTGAATTGAGTGAGCCCGTGCAGCGGAAGTTAGAAAGCATCGAAGAAAAGAATGCTTTCAATCACACCAAAACCCAGGCAACCGAGATCCTGCAGCGGTATACCCGTATCAAACACGTAATGGGCGTCGCTGTGTCGCAACCCGATCCGATGCAGCAAACGCTCCTGACAGACAAGTTGGATAATGTATTGCTCCACCGCCACTGGGGGTATGCAATCCTGATTGCCGTGCTCTTCCTGCTGTTTCAATCTGTTTTTCTATTGGCCCAGTACCCGATGGACTGGATCGATATAGGCTTCTCATCTGCCTCCGGCTGGCTGTCTTCTCACCTGCCAGAAGCCTGGTGGAGCGACCTTTTAATTAATGGCGTTATAGCTGGTTTGAGCGGTATCCTGGTGTTCATTCCCCAGATCATGATTCTTTTTGGACTGATAACCTTGCTGGAAGACACGGGGTACATGGCGCGTATCTCATTCCTAACGGACAGGCTTATGCGCAGTGCCGGACTGAATGGTAAAAGTGTGATGCCACTGATCAGCGGGTTTGCCTGCGCCGTACCGGCCATCATGAGTGCAAGAAGTATTGAAAATAAAAAGGAGCGGCTGCTCACTATCCTGGTAACGCCCCTCATCAGCTGTTCTGCACGCCTGCCTGTTTATACGATCCTGATTGGCATTGTCATCCCTAACAATTACATTTTTGGTTTTATCGGCATACAGGGATTGGTGATGATGGGTCTTTACCTGCTGGGCTCGGTAATGGCCCTGGTAGTTTCCTATGTCGCAAAATGGTTTATCCATATCAAGGAAAAGAGTTTTTTCATTCTTGAACTGCCTACCTACCGGGCGCCGCGCTGGAACAACGTAGTGCATACCATGATCAATAAAGCCAAGATCTTTGTTACCGATGCAGGTAAGGTGATCATGGTGATCAGCCTGATTCTCTGGGCGCTGAGCACCTTCGGACCTTCTGGAAGAATGAACGCAGTAGAGCGTGATTATGCGGCAGCGAAAACAAACAGCCAGGTTTCAGAAGACAAGTCGAAAGCTGACTACAATAACGCCAAACTGGAAGCCTCTTATGCAGGTATCATGGGAAAAAGTATTGAACCCCTGATTGAGCCGCTGGGTTACGACTGGCGTATCGGTATTGCCTTGATCACTTCTTTTGCTGCAAGAGAAGTGTTTGTTGGTACGATGGCCACGCTGTATAGCGTGGGAGAAGATCAGGAGGGCGTGCGCCTGCGCGATAAGATGAAAGCTGCCAAGCGCCCGGATGGAACTATTTTGTTCACCCTGGCTGCCGGGGTCTCACTTATGATATTCTATGTTTTCGCCATGCAGTGCATGAGCACCCTTGCCATTACGCGCAGGGAAACAAAAAGCTGGAAATGGCCAATTATCCAGTTTGTGTACATGACAGCACTGGCATATGTGATGAGTCTTATCGCCTACCAGTTACTGAAATAGCGGCGAAACCCGTCTGAATAAATCCTAGTTGAAAGAGTCCCACAGTAAAGCAGAAACTTTTTGCGTGAGCACCCAGGCTTCGTTAGAAGGCGTCCAGCTTTCATCTTTGATGTTCTTTGTACAGATACAGAAGATATAGCGGGCGCCCCGCCCGTTCACAAATAATACTTCATTACGACTGCCATTCACTGCACCGCCCTTACTGGCAACAAAAACATCCGGGGGTATTTGCGACTGGGCATATTCATCCCAGTAGTTTCTTCCCAGCAACCGGAGCATCTGGTTACTTTTTTCTTTGCTGATCATTTCTCCCGCAACAATCCTTTCCATCAGTACAGCCATTTCATAAGGTGTTGTTTGACCCCAGCCGTACAATGTGCGGTCGTTCTCACGGCCGGTGGTGCGAGAATTTACCCTTGTGTGTTTTAACGCGGCGCCCTCCATAAGGCTGTTAATCGCTGCTCCGCCACCGGCGAGGCTCTGGAGCCACAGGCTGGCTGTATTGTCGCTCATGGTGAGCATCAACATGACCACCTTGCTGAGATCGATCTTCTCGTTTTGTTTGAAAGAGCCAAGGAGGTCAACACCGGGATACAATAAGCTGTCGCGGTACAACAGTTCCTGGTGGTAGGTAAGTTCTCCCCGGTTGATCTTATCCATTACACCGATGAGGATGGGAATTTTCACCATGCTCGCAGTTGGAAAAATAGCATCTGCGTTAATGCTCACTGTTTTGCCGTTTTCGAGGTTTTTTACATAAATCCCAACGTCGCCCTTAAAAGATGCAAGCAGGCTGCCGATGCGCTGCTGTAACTTCCTATCAGCTTTTTGTGCATGCAAAGAAACGAGTGTGAGCATAAGCCCCAGCACGAGTAAACTTCGTTTAAGCATCTGCGTTAAAATGTTTTTTGTTCTTTCTTCGTTCCAGCCGGGGCTGTTTTATTGAGTGTCATATAGTCCAGCACGAAATGAACATAGGCCCTGACTCCTGTTTTTAAGCCACTTTCATCGATGAAGAAATCGGGGGTATGATGGGCTGCTGCCAGCGTTGGATCTTTTCCCGGAGGTGTGCCACCGACAAAGACGTATAAGGAGGGAACTTTTTCAGCAAAAAACGAAAAGTCTTCAGCCCCGGTTTGAGCCGGAATAATAAAAGCTTTATTGTCGGCAGCCTTCATAAGTGTAGGCAACATTTTGCGCGTGAGCTCAGGATCGTTATAGGTAACCCCGGTTTTTGCATCCAGCGTTACAACAGCTGTTGCTCCTGATGCAGCAGCAATACCTTTAGCGGTCCGCTCAATTTTTTTCCAAACATCGTCCCGCATTTCTTTATCGAGCGTACGGATGGTACCCTTGAGGGTTACCTCCTCAGGAATAATATTTTCACGCACGCCGGCCGTGAACATCGTCGTGGAAATAACCACGGCGTTTTTTGTGAGATCAGACTGGCGGCTCACTATTGTTTGCAAGCCGGTGATGATCTGTGCACCCACTACCACAGGGTCGATTCCCAACCAAGGTTCTGCGCCATGCGTTTGTTTTCCTTTAATTTTTATGGCAAACCAGTCAGACTCTGCCATGATACCTCCCTCGCGGTAGCCGATCTGCCCTACCGGTGTTTGTGCATCTATATGCATTCCAAACATGACATCCACTTTTGGATTCTGCAGAACGCCTTCTTTCACCATCAGCGATGCGCCTCCTTCTTCACCGGCGGGCGGTCCTTCTTCTGCTGGTTGAAAAATAAATTTCACGGTTCCGGCCAGTTCTGCCTTCATGCCTGCCAACACTTCCGCAGCACTCATCAGCATGGCTATATGGGTATCATGACCGCAGGCATGCATCACTCCGGTTTGCTGTCCATTGTATACGGCTGTTACTTTTGAAGCAAACGGGATGGGCGCTCTTTCTGTTACAGGCAAAGCATCGATATCGGCCCGAAGGGCAATAACAGGTCCGGGCTTTCCTCCCTTTAAAATGCCTACTACACCGGTTTTGGCAACGCCTTCTTTTACATCAATTCCCAGTGAACGAAGGTGTGCGGCGATTATACCTGCGGTACGTGTTTCCCTATTTCCCAATTCCGGATGCTGATGTATATCTCTTCTCCAGGCAATTGTTTTAGGTTCTATGGTTTTTACTGCCGCCTCTACCGAAGCGGTGCTGGTTTTTTGACCTGAAGCAGAAAGCGCCGCAGGAACAGCCAGGATGGTCATTAATTGTTTGAGCTTCATCTTCTTTTTTTGTATCCTTAAATATAGGATAGAATTCATGAGCTCCCTGCTGCCTAATGTCTGTGATCAGGCAAGGTATGCATTCAAATAAAACATCAACCTGGGCATCACAACAGGCTGCCCTTATGGTTCAGGTTATTTCCGCTCCTCCTCAATGTAATCGCGATTTCACCTAAGCTTAATGCTTTACATTTATCCTGTTATGATGTTGCGCCATATTCCTTTTTTGAAGGCAGTGTTTTTGCACAGCATCACTGCTGTGGGCGGGCCGCAGGCACACATAGCCATGATGATGCGCACTTTCGTGCAGCACACCCCTTATATTACTGCTGAAGAATTACTGGAGTACAATGCGTTTTGCAATTTACTTCCCGGTGCTTCTTCAACGCAAACGCTGACACTCATCGGCTACAAGCGTGGAGGCATTTCGCTTGCCGTCATCACCCTTCTTATCTGGATACTGCCTGCTTCTTTCTTAATGGGTGCATTTTCGTTTATGCTGCAGTATATTGATCAGCGGTGGCTTCGTTTTATTCCAGCTATGGCGGTAGGATTTCTTGCGTATGCGTCTGTACTGGCCTTTGGTATTTCTGTTAAGAACACTATCACCTGGGGTGTGATGCTCGTGTGCAGCGTGGCCACCTATATATTTTTCCGGTTTCCATGGATATTTCCGCTGCTGATCGTGCTGAGCGGCATCGTTACCAATATCAGCCAGCGGCGTATTCTTCAGAAAGAAGTTAAGCCGCGTAAAATAAAGTGGGGTAACATCTGGCTATTCGCGTTTGTATTTATTGCGGCTGGTATTGTAAGTGAAACCGCGCGCAAGAACGATTGGCCCAACAGGAAGCCGATCAATCTTTTTGAAAACATGTACCGGATGGGGAGCCTTGTTTTTGGCGGCGGACACGTACTGATGCCCATGATGTATGAACAGTTTTCTGTGCGGCCTGGCGCGGTTAAAAAGGAAAACAAGAATGTAGTTAAGATTCAGAAGGAGCAAATGATGACCGGTATTGGAATGGTGCGGGCTATGCCTGGACCGGTGTTTTCGATCGCATCTTTTACAGGTGGGATGGCCTTAAAAGAAGAAGGCCCAACCATGCAGGTGATTGGCTGTGTAATTGGCACTATCGCCATCTTTTTACCAAGTGCACTCCTGGTCCTTTTCTTTTTTCCGATCTGGAGTAACCTAAAAAAGTACGCGGTTATTTACAGGGCTTTAGAGGGAATTAATGCAGCTGTTGTGGGCATCATGATTGCCGCCACCTTTTTTATAATGAAGGATGTTTCGTTGTTGGATGGTAGAACCAATAGCATTTTAAATATCGCTGTCATTGCAGGCACCTTTTTGGTGCTTCAATACACCCGGGTGATCTCACCTTTTATTGTAGCTGCCTGCCTGTTGCTTGGTTATCTCGTATGAGCTTCTTTATAAAATCTGCCTGCAATGATCTCCTGCTCTACTTGTTCGGGAACCAGGTACTTGATCGACTTCCCTTTCCGTACTTGTTCCCGGATGTGGGTTGCCGAAATTTCCAGGAGGGGTGCTTGTAGTATTTGCTGGGTAGCCTTATTCTCTGTTACTTCAAATCCGGGTCGCCTGTAAATAATCAATGGGTAATTCTCAGTGATCACGGTGGCGTTGTGCCATTGGGGTAAATTTTGGTAAGAATCGCTGCCCATGACAATGCTGAACAGGTAGGAAGGATACTTTTCTTTCAAATAGGCCAGGGTATGAACCGTGTAGGAAGGTTTAGGCAAAGAGAACTCTATATCACTTGCCCGGAAACTGTCGTTGTGCTCAATAGCCACTTGCACAAGGTGCAGCCGGTCGTATTCATTTAGTAATGAGGCAGATTTTTTAAAGGGATTTTGCGGAGAAACGATGAACCAGATTTTATCCAGCGAGGTTTCATTCAGTACGTGGTTGGCGATGATCAGGTGACCGATATGGATAGGATTGAACGACCCAAAATAAAGACCTACCTTCATTATATGATTGGTTATCAGCTACTTATCTTCCAGCAAAATCTGATCGGCTTCGTTAACGCGCAGGCTTAATGCATAGCCCGACACACGTATTGATATGGGGCCACCTAAAGGTGCAATCTGTTCAACTGATACTTCTTCGCCGGGGATGCACCCCATCTCCATCAGTTTTAATTCTATTTCCGGGCTTTTGAAGCATTTGATGGTAGCGCGTTGTCCCGTCTTTAATTCTGTCAACCTCATGTTTTCGTTTCTCTCTCAAAACTAGAATAATGTCACCCGAAACATTTACGATTTTTGGTATTACTATGACGGTCACTGATGCAGTTCAATTTCATTACATGGCGCCTCCTTTTACACTGCTCCACCGTAAACAGCTGAAAGAGTTCCTTAATCAGTTACTTCAAAAAGAAGGTCAAACAGCAGAAGCTATCAATATCATTTTCTGCACCGACGACTATTTGTTAACGATTAACCAGCAGTACCTGCAACATGACACTTATACCGACGTAATTACTTTTCAGCATTCCGCCAAAGGCGCCGCCTTGGTTGCCGACATTTATATTAGTGTGGACAGGGTACGTGAAAATGCTGTTACGTACAAAACCTCATTCAAAAAAGAATTGCACCGGGTACTTTTTCACGGCCTGCTGCACATATGTGGCTACCAGGACAAATCACCGTCTGCCACAACCCGGATGAGAATTAAAGAGGAATTCTATCTCAGCCATTATTTCGTTCCACGTGAAAACGGAACTATAGATTAACATGTTCCCCGTGGAACATTGAATAATTTTGACGCCTATGTTTGACGGTTACGATGTTATAGTGGTTGGTGCAGGACATGCGGGCTGTGAAGCAGCAGCGAGC
Source organism: Chitinophagaceae bacterium (assembly GCA_041745695.1). Lineage (GTDB taxonomy): Bacteria > Bacteroidota > Bacteroidia > Chitinophagales > Chitinophagaceae > Flavisolibacter. The sequence goes on from JBGTIL010000156.1 coordinate 9,062, forward strand.
GCGGCCAATTTGGGGTCGCGTGTGCTCCTTATTACGATGAACATGCAAACCATCGCCCAGATGAGCTGTAATCCAGCAATGGGCGGCATTGCTAAGGGACAGATTGTTCGGGAAATTGACGCCATGGGTGGCTATTCCGGGATTGTTTCAGATGCATCTATGATCCAGTTCCGAATGCTGAATAAATCAAAGGGCCCAGCCATGTGGAGTCCACGCACACAGAATGACAGGATGGTTTTTGCCCTCAAGTGGCGATCCATGCTGGAAGAAACGCCTAACGTCAGCTTCTATCAGGACACTGTAAAGGAATTGCTTGTAGAGGGAGACAGGGTAGTGGGGGTGCTAACAGCGCTGGGGCACAGGATTAAAGCCAAGACCGTAGTCCTTACCAATGGAACTTTCTTAAACGGCGTCATCCATATCGGCGAAAAACGCCTTGGTGGTGGAAGAGTAGGCGAAGGAAGTGCAACAGGCGTAACCGAACAGCTGGTGTCTCTTGGCTTCACTAGCGAACGGTTGAAGACGGGCACCCCACCACGCGTAGATGGTCGGACACTGGATTACTCGAAAATGGAAGAGCAAAAAGGTGATGACATTGCGACCGGCTTCTCCTTCCAGGACGTACCGCGATTGATTAATCAGCGTAGTTGCTGGATCACCTACACTTCGCCCGAGGTCCACGAACTGCTTAAAACAGGTTTTGACCGCAGCCCGATGTATACCGGACGAATTGAGGGCACCGGACCGCGCTATTGCCCAAGCATCGAGGATAAGGTGAGCCGGTTTGGAGAACGCGACCGGCACCAGTTGTTTGTAGAGCCGGAAGGTTGGAACACAGTGGAAGTCTATGTTAATGGATTTTCTACCTCTCTTCCGGAAGAGGTGCAGCACGCCGCTCTTTCCCTGGTGCCCGGATTTGAAAAGGTAAAATTTTTCCGCCCGGGCTACGCGATTGAATATGATTTCTTTCCGCCGACACAATTAAAGTACAGCCTTGAAACAAAAGGACTTCAAAATCTCTTTTTTGCAGGTCAGATCAACGGAACCACTGGTTACGAAGAAGCAGCCTGCCAGGGGCTTATGGCAGGTATCAACGCTCATCTTAAGTGTGCTAATCAGCCTCCGCTCGTGCTCAAACGGAGCGAGGCTTACATTGGGGTATTGATAGATGACCTTATTGGTAAGGGCACGCTGGAGCCTTATCGCATGTTTACTTCAAGGGCCGAATTCCGCACCCTGCTGCGGCAGGACAATGCCGACCTGAGACTTACAGAAACCAGCTATCGCCTGGGGCTTGCTTCCGAGGATCGAATGCAAAAGGTGATCGATAAAAGGAATGCAGTTTCTTCTATCCAAAAGGTTTTAGCCAACATGCCAGTTGAGCCGGAAGCAATCAACCCGTTTTTTGCCGGTATAGGAAGTGCACCGATTGTTGAGCGACAAAAACTCGGAAAAGTGTTGCTCCGTCCAAACGTTGGGCTACCGGAGTTAATGCATCATTTGCCAATGGTAAAGACCGCATTGGAAACATATGACCCGGTGGCGTTGGAACAGGCTGAAATTCAAACTAAATATGCGGTCTATATCGCGAAGGAGAAAGACCTGGTGGAAAGGATGAGCCAGATGGAAAATTTGAGCATCCCCGCTCATTTCGATTACTTCCGCATTGGCGCGCTGGGCATCGAAGCCAAAGAGAAATTGAATAAAGTCAAGCCCGAAACCCTGGGACAGGCAAGCAGAATTTCAGGCATCAATCCGAGCGACGTTCAAATACTGATGGTGTTTATGGGTCGCTGAACCAACATGGAAACTTTATCTGCCAGAAACAATCCATCCCTGCTCGCCGTCTGGTGTAGCCACTAAATCATGCTCATTATAATAGCCAAGCACCGAAAGCTTGGTTTTGGGAGGCAGTCCCCGTTTAATGGCAGCATGTTGTAAGGGTTGGTCCAACAAAGCTGTCGAATCTAATAATATCCTTGTAGTAATCTGATTATCAATTGATTGCATAGCTTTTTTAGGAACTTGTCGTACCGATCCGTCCGGCAACTGACCTATCATCATACCCTCGGAAACATCAGATAAACCTATGGGAGTGAATTTCTTTATTACCTCCCCGTCTATAGTCACATTCTGCCCGGTTCTCCAAATCCTGGAGACGGGCAGGGTTAATTCCGCCTCCGAAGGAGACTTGACAGGTGCCACATAAGGAAGTGGATCCACCGCACCGCCCAATGCATATATGCCGAAGTGCAAATGTGGAGGCGTACTGATGGCATTTCCCGTGTTACCCATTAAACCAATCGTATCGCCCGCCTGTACTTTCTGACCGGAGACAACCAGCTGTTGGTCGAGATGGGCATAATAGAGGTTCAGGTTCTTGTCTTCAGGACGCAACCATACCACCTTACCGCCGATGGGCGTTTCGTCTACCCTGTTGATGGTGCCTGTATAAGCAGCCACGACTGGTGTTCGTTTAGTCGCAAAGATGTCGATGCCCTCGTGCTTTCGTGCACCTCCCGAGCGGTCATCGCCCCATACACTCCCTACCCGCGCGGCTTTGCCAGCAACAGGAAATGCCAATGAAGGTGCAACGGCTATCGACAATGTGTACTGTCCGCTGCCGAGTAGCTCAGGTTGCAGTCGCAAGATATAACTCCGGGTTTCCTCTACAGTGTATTCAAAACCCGATTGGGTAGTATCCGCAGAGATCAGCAGCTGAGGGTCAACACCCGCCTTCACCAGCCAAAGCTCCGCATACAACACAAACCTTCCCGATGGAGCTTCACTGACTCCGAAAATAAGTTTTGAGCCGCGCGTAGCCGAAAATTCTAATCCAATCGCACGCGGTTTGTCAGCAGCGAAGTATCCTGTTTGCTTAAAAGGGAGCTTAATAGAAAGCGGCTGCGAGAGGGATTTTTGTGCCTCTAAAAACCACTGATTTCCCAGAATTGTACCCTCCAAACCCGCGCTGGACAGCTTTTTACCGTACGCCTCATGGGGGCTTTGGCGGCTGAACAAACCAGGGCGGGAAGACGTGCAGGAGACAAGAAAAAACACAGCGCCCAGAAAAACAAAAAACCTTATCATGCAAAAAGTATTGCCTCATGGGCACAAATCACAGGCCATTGAATTAAGATGCGCTCAGCTTTATTATTACTTTAGGGGTTATGCATGTCTTCCGGTTGGGGCACTGAATGGCTGCCGTCATCAAATGCTGCTGCGGGCTGGTCCCGGATCGCTGACGGGCAAAAGATTAAGAGGCCTCGTCTGGTCGTAGAAAACGCAAATGCTGAAGTACTGCCTTAATTTCTAAGTAGCTATACGCGTCGCCCAGCTGTGCCTTCACAGCCCCGAGTGATACCGTTCCCGTTTGTTGTAGGGTAGTGGTGATAGCTTCCAGTTTATTGGCTTCGGTCAGTTCCAGAATTTTCACTTCACCCGTGGCAACGAACTGCGTCAAATGCTCCTGGACTGTTGCCGGTGTAATTTTGCGTTCGCTTGCGATCTCCACAATTGTAAGTCCCTGCCGGAATAAGGCTAAGGTTTGAGCGGCACTAGCCACTTTCCCAGTGCCTGCAGGCGTTTTACTTCTTTGCTTCTTGATCTTGGTGCCGATATTGGACTCGAGACCCTCGGCTTCACAGTAGGCAACAATCTCTTTTAAAAATCGCCCTCCATATTTTTCAGCCATGATCTTTCCAAATCCCGACACGGATTGCAATTCCTCTTTGTTCTGGGGGAGCCTTTCAGTGAGTTCATCTAAGGT
>JBGTIL010000157.1:0-3846 GCA_041745695.1 Chitinophagaceae bacterium
AATCTCCAATTTGCATTTCGGTTTTATTACTGATCACAAGGATTATTTCATCGTCGCGGTGCGTGTGTGCGTCGTGGCTTTTCAGTCCCTCGTTCAGCGTGGTCACATGCATTGCCAGCTTTTTGCACATAGGGGTCTGCCTGTCAAAATACCGCCTTACGCCACCTCGTGCATGTGCGGTGAAAGGAAGCTTATTCCAGTCTCTCACAATGGATCCGGCTGTATCTTTCAACTGGGGCAACCTGGACCGGTATTTCATGAGATAATAACTGCATTCGCCCGCTTGCGCATTTTGCAGCGTAAAATTTTGTCCGGGCACTAGTACAGCCACACTTCCGCCGCCGATCTTCCAGGTTGAGTCACCAAAAGCAAGCGTCAGTAAACCGTCTTTTACCAGCAAAAGGTATTCTTCATTTCCAGGCACTTTCAACGCAGTTGGTCGGTTGGATCTTTTCAGCGTATTCGCACTCATTTGCAGGTAAGCCATGTCGGTGACCTCACCACTGAACAACACGGCAGTCAAAATATTTTTTCCCCCCTGCGTGTTTGGCTTTTTCCATCCATACATGCCGGAAGGCAACATACTCGTTTGGGACCAGGCCAGGCATGGCAGGAAACTAACAATGAAGATCAGGATTCTTATCATAATTCAAAATTGAATGTTCAGCATTATAAATATATGACGGTTAACCGTGCACTTGTTTCGGAAAGCTCCTACAGATCGGCGAAACCGAACAATAAGATAATTTCGTACATCTGAAAATCAGGCACAAGTTCAGTATATTCAAGCATCGAATATTTTACAAATAATAGCTATGGAAAGAAAAGAATTCATAAAAGCGTTCGGGTTTGGAATGGCAGGAGTATGCATGGCAGGTTGTATGGCTTCCTGCAGCAAGGATGGCAGCTCAGCGCCACCTCCTCCTGCGGGTGGAGGCAGACCTCCCACAATGCCAACCGGTATTAATTTCACGGTTGACCTCGCCAGTGAAATTAAAAATCCCGGCGATTCTGTAACAAAGAATGGCGTTATCGTAGTACGCCTGGGGGCCGGTGCTACGGCTGCTTCTTTTACCGCTGTGCAGGTTGCCTGTACACACCAGGGTACAAGCATTAATTTCGACACTGGTCAAAGTAATTTCCTATGCCCGAATCATGGAAGTAGATTCAGTACTGCAGGCGCAGTATTGAATGGACCAGCCGCCGCAAATCTGAAGAGCTACAAGGTAGACATTGCAGGGAATACGCTGGCTGTGACAGGGTAATAATTACATGCTGTGCTTTTCGTTAGCCACCAGCTGGCATGGTTGCAAAGTTGACGGATTGCGCAGCCATTTTTTTTTCTACAGTTCAAGCCAAGGCGATCACGCGCGAGGTTACGAGAAGGATCACCGTGTGGAGTGTTTTGTAATGTGCATTTCACACACTCCCACCGCGCGAAACCGTTCGCAGGCCTAACCTTGCTGAAGGTGGGCCGTTTCACCATACAGTACCCTTGCCAGGTACCCCGCTGTCAGGCTTTTTGGTGCTTGTGCTACCGCTGCAGGTTCTCCCTGTGCAACAATCTTACCGCCCTCGGCTCCCGCGCCAGGACCAATGTCTATTACCCAGTCGCTGCCCGCCACTACCTGCATGTCATGCTCCACCACAACCACCGTGTTACCGGCATCGACTAATCTATTCAGTTGAAGAATTAATTTTTCTACATCAGACGGATGCAGTCCTGTTGTAGGTTCATCAAGAACATACAATGTGTTGCCCTTGCCGGGGCGCTGCAATTCCGTAGCCAGTTTAATGCGCTGTGCTTCACCGCCTGAAAGCTCCGTAGCAGGCTGACCGAGCCTTAAATATCCTAACCCTACCTCTGATAATACTGACAGCGCACGACTCACCGGTGCTTCCTCTGCAAAAAATGCAGTAGCTTCGTCTACCGTCATCTGTAACACAGCAGCAATATTTTTGTCCTTGTATGTCACTTCCAGGGTAGCTGCATTGAACCGGCTGCCTCCGCAAACAGGACAGGGTGCATACACACTGGGAAGAAACAGAAGTTCGACCATCACAAAGCCTTCTCCTTCGCAATTACTGCAACGTCCTTTGCCTACATTAAAGGAGAACCGACCAGCGTCATACTTCCTGCTCCTCGCCATTTTGGTGGCAGCGAAAAGTTTGCGAACTGCATCAAACAGACCGGTATAGGTAGCAAGGTTAGAACGTGGTGTGCGCCCAATAGGCTTTTGATCTACCTGCACCAGGCGTTTGATGCTATCCATACCGTCTATGATGGCACCACCAAGTGTTACTACGGCGTTATCGGTTACCTCGCTCTCTTCCTCTTCTAACGGCAATGCATGACCTAAATGATCAGCCACCAGTTCTACCAGAACCTGGCTTACCAGGCTCGACTTACCAGATCCCGATACACCGGTGACACTTGTGAGCACACCCAGCGGAAACGCGGCATCGAGGCGATACAAATTGTTACGCGAAACTGCAACCAGGCGGAGCCAGCCGGCAGGTGTACGCCGGGCTGGATGTACGAGGGGTTCCTTGTTGAACAGATACTTCCGGGTGTGAGAAGCAACGATGTCCTTCAAGCCCGCCGGTGGACCGCTGTACAGGATTTCGCCACCCTTCTCGCCTGCTTCCGGACCCACATCTACAATCCAGTCGGCTTGTCTTATAACATCGAGCTCATGTTCCACCACAAATAATGAATTTCCGGAAGCTTTTAATCTTACCAGTGCACGCAGCAACGCTTCAGTGTCGGCTGGGTGCAGGCCCGCCGATGGTTCATCCAGCACATACACAACCCCGAACAGATTACTGCGCACTTGTGTAGCAAGTCGCAGTCGTTGCAGTTCGCCAGGTGAAAGCGTTGGCGTGCTGCGTTCCAGCGACAGGTAACCCAAACCAAGATCGAGCAGTACGTGCAGGCGGGCAAGTAAGTCTTCGGCAATGCGCCGGGCAACCATTGTTTTCTCTGCATGGTCCTCGTCGTTTTCATCCCGCGCGGATCCATCGGCATAGGGCTTAAAAATAGCAAGCAACTGGCTCAGTGGCAACCTCGACAAATCTGCAATGTCCAAACCAGCGAAACTAACAGACAAAGATTCCGGCTTCAGTCGTTTTCCGTTGCATGTAGGGCATTGGTTTCCGACCATGTACTTCGACACGCGCTTTTTCATCAGTGCACTTTGCGTGTGGGCGAAGGTGTGCAATACATATCGTTGAGCACCCGTAAAGGTGCCCATGTAGTCGGGTGTTTTTTTACGCCGGATCGCCTGTTGCACTTCCTCCCTGCTGAACCCGGCATAAACCGGCACCTGTGGTTGGTCGTTGGTAAACAGAATCCAGTTGCGGTCTTTTAAAGGCATTTGCTTCCAGGGTATATCTACATCATAGCCGAGGGTAGTGAGGATGTCCCTAAGGTTTTGTCCCTGCCAGGCTGAGGGCCAGGCAGCCACTGCCCGCTCCCTGATGGTTAGTGAATCATCGGGCACCATGGAGGCTTCAGTTACTTCGTAAACCCGTCCCAGTCCGTGGCACTGTGAACAGGCACCTTCGGCTGTATTGGGAGAAAAAGATTCGGCATACAATAAGGGCTGGTTAATGGGATAGCGGCCCGCACGCGAATACAACATCCGCAGCAAATTAGACAAGGTAGTAACAGAGCCCACCGAAGAGCGGGTAGTAGCCGAACCTCTTTGTTGCTGGAGCGCAACAGCCGGTGGAAGACCCTCTATTTCATCAACTACCGGTATGGGCATCTGGTGGAAAAGCCGCCGGGCATAGGGAGAAACAGATTCAAGATAACGGCGCTGGGCTTCCGCATAGAGCGTTCCA
>JBGTIL010000158.1:0-2538 GCA_041745695.1 Chitinophagaceae bacterium
GGGAACCTATGGTTCCCGTTAAAAAGTTATCCCAAGGCTACCCGTTTAAATTCCGTTATTTTTAAATCAGCATCAATGCTCTTTAGATGGTCAGCAACATTTTTGCTGCTATCTTTTACAAAAGGCTGGCTCAATAAAGTACTTTCTTTAAAGAAGGCATTCAATTTGCCTTCGGCAATTTTAGCGATCATTTCTGCTGGCTTGCCTGTCATTTTTGGATCAGCTTGTATTTGCTCAGTCACGATGGCTCTTTCCCTTTCAATAGTTGCAGGAGGAACGCTGGCAGTATCCAATGCTACGGGATTCATAGCAGCTATTTGCATTGCCACTTCTTTACCTGCTTCCACAGCATGTTTATTCATGCCTACAAGCACGCCGATGCGATTTGCACCATGAATATAAGAGGCCACAAAATCAGCGTCTATTCTTTCCAGTTTAGTAATTCCAATCTTTTCTCCTATACTGGCTAGTTTATCATTTACCAGGTCGGAAATTTTAGCGCCATTGATACTAAGGCCGTTTAACTCATCAATGCTTTTTACATTATTCGAAATGGCAGTATCTGCAATACTTTGGGCAAAAGCTACAAAATCGGCATTTTTGCTAACGAAATCTGTTTCACAGCTAACGCAAACCGCAATACCTGTTTTGTTGTTATCTGTTGTTTTGGCAATTACTACTCCTTCCTTAGCTTCCCGGTCGCCACGTAGGGCTGCCACCTTTGCGCCCTTTTTTCTTAACCAGTCAATAGCAGATTCAAAATCTCCATTGGTTTCAGTAAGTGCTTTACGACAATCCATCATACCAGCGCCGGTTGCCTGGCGAAGTTTATTAATATCCGCTGCGGTTATAGTTGCTGTAGACATACATTGATCCTCAACTACCTAAAGGTCAATGTCGTTAAGTTAGGATATGTTGCCACAAAGAAGCAAAGGGTGAAATCAGAACCTGGTGTCTTTGTGTCTCCGTGGCAAACTGCTTTTTGTTAACTTAACGACATTGTTCTTAAGGGAGCGTTTTAATACCAGCATTAACTGGCATGTATTATTAAATAAGAACAAATAAATATTGGTAATTCCTGTATTGAAAGACAATGGACTATCTCCCACCTCCTGGTCTGCGTGCTCCGCCGCCACCCCCGCCGTGCATCCGACGTTTGGGTTGGTTGCCTGGACCACCAGTTCCTCCCGGACCTCCTGCAGCACCCCGTCCACGGCCACCACGGCCACGGCCGGCTTCTGATTCCGCTTCAGCTTGTAACCGGGCTGCTTTTTTCTCATTGTCATCAGATGCTACATCCTCTACTTCTTCATCTTTAGCTGCCTGTCTTTCAGCAAGCCCTTCAGCGATAGCAGCAGTTATATATTGTGTAATGATGGCAATAGATTTCGTAGCATCGTCATTTCCTGGAATAGCAAAATCTACTTTATTCGGGTCGCAATTGGTATCAACGATTCCAAAAGTGGTGATGCCCAGGCGTTTCGCTTCTGCAAGGGCAATATGTTCGTGACCGATATCGATAATGCACAAAGCAGCCGGAACACGGCCAAGCTGGGAAATACCTCCCAACACCTTATCCATTTTATCGCGGTCACGTTGTAATTGCAGGCGCTCTTTCTTAGTTAGACTTTCTGCACTCCCGTCGTTCAATAATTTATCAATGCTCTGCATTTTCTTTACGCTCTTTCGAACGGTATTAAAATTAGTAAGCATACCCCCCAGCCAACGTTCTGTCGCGAAAGGCATATTTACCCTGCGTGCGCATTCTGTTACAATTTCTTTAGCTTGTTTTTTAGTTCCCACAAACATGATCTTCTTTCCGCTACGGGCAATCTGCTTTAGTACACCAGCCACTTCCTGCAAGCTTTCCGTGGTTTTGTTAAGATCAATGATATGAATACCCTTTTTTTCAGCAAAAATAAAAGGCAACATTTTGGGGTTCCACTTCTTACGCAAATGGCCAAAATGTACACCTGCTTCCAATAATTGCTGTTGTAACGAAGTGTTGTTTTCCATGTTTGATTATTGTAATGTTTTAGTTCATTGTTCATAGTTGATGGATAATTCATCGACTGTTTCCTATGAAGGATGGACGATGAACCATGAACTATCAACTGATTAACGTTTAGAGAACTGGTAACTTCTACGTGCTTTCTTATGCCCGAATTTTTTACGTTCTACGGATCTGGGATCGCGTTTCAGCACCCCTACTGCCTTTAATGCAGGACGAAACTCCGGATTTAATTCAACCAACGCCCTGGCAATACCAAGCTTAGCCGCTTCTGCCTGACCCTTAACACCACCGCCCGCAGCATTGATCTTGACATCAAATTTGTCTAACTGCTGTACCGTTTTTAAGGGCAGTTCCACCTGGTTTTGCAGGTATTGCAAAGAGAAGTATTGTTTATAATCTTTATCGTTTACGGTGATGTTACCCTGGCCCTTAGAAAGGAAAACCCGTGTTACGGCTTCTTTTCGGCGACCTACGGCAGTTTTTTGCTTTTCCATATTTAATTTGAAAATTCGAAATTCAAAATT
>JBGTIL010000159.1:0-3423 GCA_041745695.1 Chitinophagaceae bacterium
TATGCAAAAGGTCATGCAGGGTATGACGGCGCACCAGCAGTGACTCAGTCCCTATCTTCAATAGATTGGAACTGAAAATAACCTGATATCGGCAGGCCTGCAGGATCTTTTCAACTTCGGAGCGGTCATCTTACCGTTATCTATCAGATAAAAATAAAGGCAGGCAACATCCGTACCTGCCTTTATTGTATCAGGGCATCAGCCCAATTTGTTTTGCATAGGTCTGGTTGTCCCAGAACAGGTGCTCTTCTTTCATCACTCCACTTTCCCAAATGCCGATGGTAGCCATGGGCATTTTGAAAGACTTGCCGGTGGGTTGTATAAACTTGCCTCCGCCGATGGGCATGGGCTTAGTAAAACTGCCTTCAAACACGCCGGTGACAGCAGTAAAGTTGCCCGAGCCAAACTTGATGGGATGTACCTTGATACGCGTGTCGGGGGCGTACACAAAAAGTTTTTTCAGATCTTCAATATGCACGTCGATGCCTTCTGTTACATGCCCGTCGGGCCAGTGCACTTTGACGTTCTTTGCATGGCTCTCATGCAGTCGCTCCCACTCCTCGTTGCTGAATACAATTTAGTCTAACTCATCGAAAGTTTTTAAATGGTTTGCAATAGACTGGTCACCGGCAGTAAGACGGGTGATCACTTCTCGCAGCGAATCGGTGTCTGATTTGGATATGCCGGAAGCATCGCTTTTCGAACAGCCTTGCAATACCGCAGCCATGCCGATTACACTACCTAAAATGAGAGCGGAAAATGAAATTGACTTTTTCATATTGGTTTATTTTAATTGTTTCGAATAGTGAGGAACGTTCTAATGGTTGTAATAAAACTTTTCGTTGATGATCTGACCGTTGTTATTCCAACGCTGCACAGACACCTGTGTGTACCGGCGAACACCCCAGTCTTTGTGCGTAAAGTCGAACACCCATTCTACTACCGTTAGGTTGTCGCTGATAAGAATGTTCTTTACTTCAGCATGCCGGAACTCGGTGATGCCGCCAACAAAAGCTTCTTCATTGAGGCGGCAGCCGTCCTTTCCAACCGTTACCGCATTTTCGTTTTCCTGCATGGTTACTTCATCAGCATAAAAACGATCAAATGCTTCCAGTAGCTTTCCCTGGAGAATCATGTGGTTGAGCTGCTGAACATTTTCTGTGAGGGATAATTTGCGTGTTGCAATCTGCGTTTCCATTTCCTGTATTTTAATTTTTATGTCGTTATTGACTACACAAAAATGCCCACTGCGCAGGGCTAGTTCCTTTGCGGTAGGGTAAGAAAATGCATTAACCTATGGTAAGAACAGGGAAGACTATTTCGACAGGAGCATCTTGCGAATACGGCTTAAACTTTCGGGTGTAATGCCCAGGTAAGAAGCAATGTGGAGTAATGGTACCCGCTGTGCAATGGAGGGATTGCCTTCAATCAATTCGCGATAGCGTTGTTCGGCGGAGATACTAAGCGTGGCGTTGAGCCGTTGCTGTGAAACAATATAAGCCCGTTGGTAGAGCTGGCGAAAGTAGCTTTCTACAGACGGCAGTTGTTTATACAATGTTTCTAAATCGGTATAGAAAAGCTGGTGCAGGATTGTTTCTTCTAATGCTTCGATGGACAAAGTACCCGGGGTTTGCGTGGCAAAGCTGTACAGGTCGGAGATCCAGTAGTTTTCCACCGCCAGTTGCACCACATGCTCCACACCTTTGTCGTCAATGCTGTAGGAGCGCATGCAGCCCTTTTCAATGAAGCCAATCCATCGGCAAACATCACCCTGGTCTAACGCGTTTTTCTTTTTTTTGAGAGGGCGGCGTTTTAAGAAAGATTCAAGGTGCAGCCATTCATTTTCAGAAATATCTGTAGCTGCCCGTATGTTGTGGTAAAGCCCAGTCAGTGCCACGTCGGTCGTTTTTAGTTTGCAGCCGCGAAGGTCATCGTCAACGCAACACCAATTGAGTGGCTACTGTAAACGCCCTGGCGTTGTTGCTGTCTTTACAGGCAGTTGAAGTCAAAAGGGTAAAAGCGATTTAATTACCTCCGAAGCGGCGTTCAAACATGTGTAAAACTGGTAGCCTCGACAGGACTCGAACCTGTATCTAAAGTTTAGGAAACTTCTATTCTATCCCTTGAACTACGAGGCCGGGGGCGCAAAGTAACAAACAAATCCTTATCTCCGTATCGTATGCATGCATTAAACTAGCCATGCCGCGCCAGGCATGGCCAAGATTTTGCATAATCCGCTCATACGCCCCGTTAGAGTGCCAGTGAAACCGTTTAGACCGGGCGATAGCTCCAACACTGCTGCCGGAGACTTTTTAAACAATTTGCTGATCGTTACATTGTTATCTTTGCCCACTTTAAAAAAAAGGAAAGAACGCAGGCTTTTGGGTAAAAAACCGAATTTTTAAACTTAAAATCAGTAATGAAATTTTTTAACGGGATAATTAAATACCGGTTGTACCTCGGCGCCTTATTCCTGATTTTAGGCGCAATTACAAACTACTACGCAGGATTTTGGCCTGCATTTGCCCTTTACCTTATTGGAGTCATCCTGATAGCTGGACATTTCTTTTTCGGCCCCCTGCGCCTCATCCAGGAGCATATGGAAAGCGGCGACATGGAAGCCGCACAGAAAGTGCTTAATTCAATAAAGTACCCCCACCTCTTATACAAGCCCATTCGCTCCGTTTACTATACCCTGAAAGGCAATATTGCCATGATGAACCAGGACTATGACTCCGCTGAACTCAACATGAAAAAAGGCTTAGACCTTGGAATGCCTATGAAAGAAGCCGAGGGCGCCAGCCTTTTACAAATGGGCATGCTGGCTATGCAAAAAAACGATCACCGAAAAGCGGAGGGCTATATCCGGTCTGCACTGCAGAAAGGCTTGCCCGACAAAGAAAATAAAGCAGCAGCTTACCTGCAGATGTGCAGCCTGATGATGAATAAAAGAGAATTCCGGGCAGCAAAAGATTTCTTCAGAAAAGCAAAAGCCCTCAAGCCTGCTACACAACAAATCGTCGACCAGATCAAACAGATTGAAAAGTACATTTCACGTATGCCGGGCTAGGTTAGTAGCTTGAAAGTATTTCGGATCATTACTTCGTGAAGCCGTGTAGCCAGGCCAGCATTAACGTTGACAAATTGTAAACGACCGCTGTCCTGAGTTTCCTAACTCAGGACTTTCCCTTCAGCTGGTTCCTCCAAACAGCTGCCTGCAGCCCCCGAATCAAAACAGCACAGGCCAGACCAAACCTATACTTCGCTTATCTATCCACTAACACACTGCCGACGAGTTTGTCCTGAGTTAGGAAACACAGGACAGCGACTCCGAAACTTGAAAAGATGCTACAAATAGTATCACCTGCCGCCGCTCCCGGCAAGCGCTGCTGCTGGCGCCCTTGCTGTGGCTATTGCGAGGGC
>JBGTIL010000160.1:0-3358 GCA_041745695.1 Chitinophagaceae bacterium
ACGAAACTTATGTTGGTGGCAAGGAAAAGAACAAACATAAATCTAAAAGGGTTAGTGGAACTCAAGGTAGAAGTACTACTACTAAAGTGCCAGTATTGGGAATTATTGAACGTGAAGGTGAATTAAGAGTAGAAAAAATTGGTGATGTGAAGAAAGAAACCCTGCATGGATACACCGGAGCATATTGACCCCTAAGTTCCGGCTGTAAAAAACAATATTAAAGCCTCTGTATGCGCTTTAAATGCATGCCGTTCCGGCAGATACTGACCCCTCTGATGCATAGAAGTTAACTGATACCGGAGCATATTGACCCCGTTATTGACAAGGTTTTGGTTGTTTAGCGATTATTCATCATCGCTAACAAGAATACAGATGGCCGGAAAACCAAAACCCATGGGACAGATAAAACAACTAATATTACTGCATCAACAAGGCAAGGGTCGTAAGACTATTGCCCGAACCCTAGGCATCAGCAAAAACACTGTTAAAGTTTATTTAGAGAAACTTAAAAGCCTAACTACTATCAAGGATGGCAAGGGATATATCATTGAGGAGCTATTCAGAATGGAGGATCCAGTGCTGGAAGCTAAGTTTCATCCGGGCAATCCAGCCTATAAGGATGATCGTTACGAGGATTTCAAGACCAGGCTGGACTACTATTTAGAAGAGTTAAAGGTAAAAGGTGTTAACAAAAAGCTGCTTTGGGAAGAGTACCGAGCGGCAAAACCAGATGGATATGGCTATTCCCAGTTCTGCTATCATCTCCATCAACAACAGATAGCCGGCAAGCCCTCTATGGTATTGGAGCATAAGCCCGCAGAGAAGCTTTTTATTGATTTTGCTGGTAAGCCCCTGAGCTATGTAGATAAATCTAGTGGTGAGGTAATTAAGTGCCAGGTATTTACTGCCTGTCTGCCTTACTCTGATTATAGCTTTGTAATGGCAGTAAAGAGCCAGTCTACAGAGGATTTTCTCTATGCACTTTCCTGTTGTCTGCATGATTTAGGCGGTGTGGCATTGGCATTAGTGCCAGATAATCTGAAGGCCGCAGTAATTAAAACCAACCGATATGAACCAGAGATTAATAGAGCATTAGAAGATTTTGCAAATCATTATGGTACCACAGTAGTACCAGCTAGGGTTCGTAAGCCCAAAGATAAAGCCTTGGTAGAGAATCAGGTAAAGATCATCTACAGCCGGGTATATGCCAAACTCCGCAACATGGTCTTCTTTGACATACACTCTCTTAATGAGGCTATCAGGGAAAAAGTAAAGGCGCATAACCAGACTCGCATGCAGAAAAAGCCTTACTGCAGGGAAGAGCGTTTCCTATTACAGGAAAAGAAATACCTGCTGCCATTACCTACTGAGAGGTATCAGATTAAGTATTACCGGGAACTGAGAGTAGCCAAGAACAACCACATCTACCTCACGCAAGACAAACATTATTATAGTGTTCCCTATAAACTTATTGGCAGCAAAGTGAAAGTGATTTATACCCGCAGCATGGTCTACATTTTCTCAAAAGGTCAGCAAGTGGCAGTTCATATCAGAAACTTCCACCAGGGAGGCTATTCTACACATAAGGATCATCTTTGTTCACAGCACCAGCATTACAAGGACAGAAGCCCTGAATACTACCTCAGACAAGCAACGAAAAAGTCTGCTGTACTTTATGAACTGGTATCCCGGATCTTTCAACAGAATCGCTATCCTGAACAGCTTTACAGAACCTGTGATGGTCTGTTTGGACTACAGAGAAAAACAGAGCCTGAACGTTTTCAGAAAGCCTGCCAGATGGCCATAGAACACCAAAATTATTCTTATGCCTTTGTGATGAACGTGCTGGAAAACAAAATGACAGAAGTACAAACAGATATACCGGATCAACCGCTTCCCAAACATGATAACCTCAGAGGCAAGGAATATTATCAACAATTAGAATTAAACTATAACAACAAATGAATCAATTAGAAAACCAAATGAACAAACTCCGGCTGCATGGCATGATCAAAAGCTGGACGGCACTGCAGGAAACAAGAAAATTGCATGAACTATCTCTAATGGATGGCCTGGAACTGCTCCTTCAGGCTGAAGAGCAGGAAAGAGACTTGCGTAAGTTCAAGCGACTGGAGTATAACGCTGGCTTCCGTTACAAGGCCTCAATGGAAGAACTTCGTTTTGATCAGAAAAGAGGCATAGATAAAAACCTGATCATGGGGCTTGCCACCGGAGAATACATCCAAAAAGGTGAGTCAGTGCTCATTACCGGAGCTACTGGATGTGGTAAAAGTTTTCTCTCCTCCGCTTTAGGACATCAGGCTTGTCTGTTAGGTTCCAAGGTGGCCTATTTTAATACTCAGAAGTTACTGCTCAAAACCAAGATGGCTCGTCTTGAAGGTACCATCTACAAGTTCTTTGAGAAATTAGCCAAAACAGATCTGCTCATCCTAGATGACTTCGGTCTAACGCATTTGGAAAAGCAACAGCAAATGGATTTAATGGAAATCATTGAGGACAGGCATGGGGTCAGATCCACCATTATCGCCAGTCAACTGCCCGTTGCCAGCTGGTATGATGTCATTGGCGAAGAAACTATAGCAGATGCCTTATTAGATAGATTGGTGCATTCTTCTTACAGAATTGACATCAAAGGTGAAAGTCTGAGAAAAAAAATGTAAAATTGTCAGACCATCTGATACTTTACAATCAAAACCTCATCTAGGGGGTCAGTATCTCCGGTACAGGGGTCAATATCATCGGAATATCCACCTGCAACCTTTCATTGGTAAAAATGTAAAAGGTGGTAGTTTGATAATGACTGACGAATGGCATGGATATATTGGTTTAAATGAAAAATTCCAACACTTTATTATCAATCACGGTCAAGGTCAATATGTAAACGGTGATATTCATACTAACACTATAGAAGGATTCTGGAGCCTGTTTAAGCGTGGTATTAATGGAATTTACCATTGGATAAGCAAAGAGCATTTGCAGGCTTATTTAAATGAATATGAGTTCCGATATAATACTAGAAACTTAAATGAAGAAAATAGAATGAGTTTGGCTGTTAAGAATAGTACAGAGGATAGGTTGAGGTATAAAGATTTGAAAAAGTGTATAAAGAACAATAGTCAAGAGTGATCGAAACAAAAAAAACCTCCCAACGTTATCCGTATGGGAGGTTGAATAGTGTTACAATAAATTTCCAATTATCTGGATTAAGGTTGCTATTGCTAAAATAAATTCAGTAACGACTTTTAGCAACTTAATCACACCCCTCTTTTCAATCTTCCTCATTTAATTGAGTGATTATTGTAAAACAAACAGGGATAACCCTGCATTCCCGGATTTT
>JBGTIL010000161.1:0-10096 GCA_041745695.1 Chitinophagaceae bacterium
AGAGTGGACGTGGATATGGAGCGTTATCGAGAATTAAAAAACAAAAAGCTACTGGCAAAGTATAAAGAGTACGCAGATAGATACCAAGATCCTTTAGTGCAGCCAGCCATCGGAGCAACAAGGGCTAGATTATTTCGATATGCTGAAGTGCTCAACGATCCCAAAGTAATCAGACAGCTCATAGAATCTAAAGAATTGTTGCAACAAAAATACTTTAAGGACACCTCTAACTTGTTTAAAGATTCCATTTACAGTAGGGCAAGAAAATATGTAGAAGTCTACGACAGTCTACAAAATATGCAGAAAAAATATCAAAGTTTGCACGACACCTTACAAACTCGTTTGCAGGAAACGCGTGCAAAAACCGACAGAGTTGAACAATTGATAATGAAGCGATCCCTTTTGCCTGTAGAAGCTAAGGAGCTAGCTAAAATCTACGGCAAGCTTGATACTCGCCTGGAAAAAGTGTTTAAAGCGTTTGAAGGAATAAAGACACTGTCATTTGGCAGAACTTTCCCACACCACAGTAATCTTACTTTACAGAATGTTGCGGTCAAGGGTGTGAATATCGAATACAACAAGAATAACATTTATATCGCAGCTGTGGCTGGTTCAGTAGACTTTCAGATAAGAGATTTCTTATTTGAGCAGCCACTGCATATACCTCAGAATGTCTATCTACTAAAACTTGGTATTGGTCAGAAAGAGAGAAATAATATCATGCTCTCTTATTTTTCGGGTAAAAAGCATCTTTTCGGAAGCACGTCTCGGTTGCCCTCATCCCCTGTACAAGGAGTATCATTGTCTGGTCAATTCCTGTTAAAGGAGCACACGAGAATCCGGGGCGAGATTGGTCAGTCTGGGACGCCTTATGTAAATCAAAACACCGGATTAAAACGGGCGGGATATGAATTCAACGATAAGTCACAGAGTGCGTATTCATTCGGGCTTAATTCGTATTTGCCTCATACGCAAACCAGATTAGAAGGGACCTATCATAAAACCGGTATCAACTATCAAGCGTTCAACGGATTTACTCATAATGCAAATGTCAGTAGCTGGTTTGCGAAGGTCGAACAACCATTTTTTAAGCGTCAATTGAATGTTCAAATCGCTGCACGTAAGAACGATTTTACTAATCCGTTTATTTTGCAACGTTACAATGCCAACACCGTATTTAAGACATTTAGCGGCACGTTTCGTAAGTCCAAATGGCCAGTTGTGTCGATAGGTTATTTGCCAGTTGCGCAAAATACTGTAATCGACAGTCTGGTGTACGAAAACCATTTTCAGACCTTTACCGGTAACTTAAATCATCAATACGCTATCGGTATCGCAAAGGCAGCTACGACCTTGATGTATAGCCGATTCTACAATCAAAGCTCGGATAGCGGTGTTGTGTATTTCAACGCCAAAAATATTTTTTGGAATCAATCTTTCACTTTTGATTTATTCTCAGCGAATGTTGGCGCTTCTATTTTGAGCAACGATCAGTACACATTAAGTGTAATAGAGGGAGGTGTTAATACAATTGTATTTAAAAAAATAAATATTGATCTCGCATTGAAGGTCAATTATCTAAAAGCAATCACCGCAAAATTCGGCTATAGAACAGGTGCCCGATTTACCTTAAAAAATGTTGGTGAGATAAATCTGTGGACTGAAAAAAGTTACCTCCCCTCAACAAATGATGCGCTCTTTAAGTACGAAATGTATAACCTCGGGTTTACAAGATTCTTTTATCGAAAAAAATGAAACGTCTCTTATGTATTTAATATCAATGTATATGCTAAAAAGAATTGTTTTCACTGCACTCCTGTTCACCATGTGTTTTTACAGTCAGGCGCAACTGCAAACACAGATCGTGGGCGATAGCGTCCGCTTACGAAGTAATACCGGCACATCGGAACTTATTTTGGAGAACAGTACCAAAAGCATCAAGGGATTTCTTTATAATCTGGGTAACGGAAGAACTGAGTTCAAGAAAGCAATCATGAAATTGAATGACACCCTTTATGTGATTGGAGATGATACTTTGAACTTATCGAAAGGATTGCTCGCACATAATGGGCTAACCAAAAATGGAAATAGTGTGGGATTAGGTGGCGATTTACAAGGTTTCACAAATATAAACCTTCGAAATAATCGACTTGTGTTTAATTCTATGGATGGTTCCAATGTTGGTAATACTGGAGGCATTACGATATCTGCTAAAAAAGATAATATAACTGGTGCTGACAACTTTTATATACAAAATTTCCATGTGGGAAGTACTATCTCTACAAACGTTGGTGCTTCTGTTTTTCTGGAAAGCTGGTGGCACTCACCATCCCCTGTGACTTCAGGCGGTTTCTCCAATTTTATTTCAAGGCACAAATCGACTGTCGCTGGGACAAATTATTCGGGAGTAACAATTACTGGATACAGAAGTAATTTCGAAACTTATGCCGGTCAGGTTTATGGTAAGCTAATACATTTCGATGCATCTCCCTTTGCCAATACCGGCGCGACTATAGCTGAGTATTATGGTCTGTATGTGGCTCCTTTAAAAGCGGCAAACACTGTAAAATCTTATGCTATTCATACTGCTGGGGCTGAGGACTCAATTTACAATGCAGGTCCGGTGCGGTGGACTAAATATTCTAATAGTTTTTCTGAAGATTCTGTTTTGACCACCGATTCTAAGGGCAATGTCAAAATGAGATTTATGGGTCCTTCAGAAAACAGCACGTCCAATACTGCCACTTCGTCTATTAACTTTCCTGGCACTGCTTCGGGCGCATCTTCAGATTTTCCTGTGACAATTGCGGGCGCAACAGATGGTGACATAGTGTCACTTGGGGTTCCACAGATTTCAACTTCACCGAACAGTTGTTTTACCGCTTGGGTGAGTGCACCGAATACTGTCACAATCCGATTCAATAATTATAGCGCTGCTGCAATCGATCCTGCGTCAGGTAATTTTAAAGTGAAGGTTATAAAATAATTTTTTATGAGTAAAATCTTTGCTCTACTTACTTTCTTTTTTTCAGCCACTGTTCACAGCCAACTGGTTGTCAACGTGATGACACCTCCTGGTGGGATAGTTCAAAAGCAGCAACTTTGGAATCTCTTTGTTACCAATACTAATGCCTCCACGATCTCGATGCGAATTCAGACTTCACTTACTGAACTCTCCACTGGTCAGCCGGTGTTAAGTGCTGTCACTGGATTTATCGTGCTTCCTCCGGGTACCACCCAACTTACAGCTGCAAACGTTGGTACCGTTCAATATAATGTTTTAAGTAGCGCCTATCGTATCGACTTCGGGCCTACAGGTTTATTGCCTGCTGGCAGTTTCAACGTATGCTATAATTTCATGACCGATGGTGCTAAGATATTATTGCAAGATTGCCAGTCATTAAATATCCAGCCACTCACTCCGCTTTTGTTGAACACGCCGTTAAACGAATCGACCGTGGAAGAGACTGCGCTTACATTTAACTGGCTTCCGCTTCCACCAACACAGGCGCTTCCAAATCTTTCATACACATTGAAATTGGTAGAACTACTTCCTGCACAGACGTCGGCGGATGCCCTACAAAGAAATGTTCCCGTGTTCACAGCTCGTAACCTGAATACTGCAAATCTGTTCTATGGGCACAATGCACCCACCCTTGTAAAGGGTAGGGATTATGCGTGGCAGGTCACTGCTGTAAGTAATATTACCGAAATTATAAGAAGTGAGAGTTGGAGTTTTAAAGTAGCTGATAAGGCAAATGCAGCGGCTAATAAAGCTGGTAACGTTTATGTAAAACTGCGAAAAGACGGTGACGCCAGTGCGTACACCATTTTTTACGGATCTCTTCAATTCGAATACTTCAACGAAACGAGCGACACGACGTGGAATGTCAGCATAGTTGATGTTGAGGCAAGTAGCACACGAACAATTCGTATTGCACACCTCGATACTTTAAAAATGTCTAGAGGAGAAAACCTGGTTTTTATCTCTAAGGAGATGGCCTCTGTATTAAGTGAAAAGCATGTCTACTCATTAATACTGCACAATTCCAGAAATGAAGTGTGGATGCTAAAATTTGAATACAGAAAAGAAGATCAATAAAACCAAACTAACAGAGAACTTATTTATGATAAATACCCTCGGTAGGTACCGGCAGTTGATTGCAGTTTTTCTTTTTGAACTTCTTCTAGCCCAACTTCTTTTTGTTTCGAGTGCAAATGCATCTGTGCCGCTTACTTACGTTTATCAACAATCCTTTCAAAAGCAGGCGCGTTCCTTAGGCAATCCTTTCGAAAATAGCTCGGATATGGCACGAGGCACGGCATTCAGACATCAAAAACGCCAAGTCAATCCGCCGGCAGAAAATGAGCCGAATTTTGCCGATGCAGAACCTTTTATCGGAGGTCCCGGACAACCCGAAATGAGTAGTTTTAAAAGCATCAACTCGAATAATATGGTTGATCTTTTCACGGGTGATTTCTCCTACAATATCCCTCTTTTAGATGTCGGCGGCTATCCAGTTAATATCCACTACAACAGTGGTATTTCCATGGACCAGGAAGCAAGCTGGGTAGGACTGGGATGGAACATTAACCCTGGAGTAATTGGACGTAGTACTAGGGGTTTGCCAGATGACTTTAACGGAACCGATAGCATTGTCAGGATACAAAGCATAAAAGCCAATGAGACGGTAGGTGTAACTGTCTCCGCAAATCCTGAAATCAAGGGGCGCCCTTTGCCGTTTGAAATTGGGATAGGAGCATTTCACAACAACTACAATGGATGGGGAACCGAGAACTTTTTGAACGTTTCCATCAATGCGGGTAACCATGGGAAGGGACATTTGTCAGGTGGACTGGCGCTCAATAATAATTCCCAAACAGGATTTAATGTACAACCTACGCTTTCAGCGAGGTTGGGTAAAAAGGATAGCGAATGGAATGGGGTTGCAACGATCGGAACAAATTATAACAGCCGGGCAGGTATATCCGCGTTAACACTGAATACAGAAACACGACGGAATGTTAGCGTATACAAAGATCAAATGCATTCAGAATCGAAGAAAGAAGTGATTTTTAGCAGATCAATCGATAACGGTACTCCTTCTTCTATGTCGTTTGCCACACCATCTTATTTGCCGACGGTTACCATGCCAATGACCAATTCGCAATTTTCTTTCAAATTAAAGTTAGGTGTTGCTGCCTGGACTCTTTTTGCGAATGCTTCTGTTTTAGGATATGTATCGAAATCCTACATTCAGGCTAGTGACAAAAGGCAGGTATTGCCAGCTTATGGATATTTACATTTTTCAAAAAACAAGTCTGCGAGGTCACTCCTTGATTTTAATCGGGAGAAGGAAGTTGCCTTTAATGCCAAAAGCACTCCTCATATCGCTATTCCGCAATACACCTATGATGTGTATTCAATAAGTGGCGAAGGAATTTCTGGTAGCTTTCGTCCATACAGAGGCGACGTCGGTTACATCCACGACCACCAGGTCGCGACAAAAAGCGAAAGCAGCCGGATTAGTGCAGAACTTGGATTTACAGCTATTTTTCATGGAGGTGTGGATTTTGATCATACTTCTTCAGTCACAAACACAGGTGCCTGGACTCAGAATAATGAAATATTAAAAAATCTTAAGTTTCAAAATTCTGACACCACTTTCGAAGAAGTTTATTTTCGGAACCCGGGCGAAATGAACATCAACCCTTCTTCTTTCTATTCGAGGCTTGGAGGCGACTCATTGGTTAGTGTAAAATTGACTGGAGAAAAATTGGGCATAAAAGCCGAGAGCAAACTTCAGACGTATTCCGGAACAGTGACACCGACTGGTGATATAGCGGTTGCAGCGCCACTGTACAAACAAAATCGGGATAAACGGAGTCAGGTTATCACCTATTTTAAAGCTGGAGAGGCGGCAAAAATGGGGCTGGATACTGTTATTTCATCTTATTTGGAAAACGGAAATCCTGTTTTAAACTGTGCCAATGCGGATACAATAAGCAGGGTAAGTGGTATCAGGAAAGAGCATCATATTTCCGAGATAGATGTCTTGAATCCAGACGGACGAAGATATGTTTATGGTTTACCTGCTTACAATATTTCGCAGGAGGATGTTGTGTTCTCAATGGATCAAAATTCAAACCCGGTTGATGCCTTAAATGGACAGACCACATATACGGGTGATGATAATTCTGAAAAGAACAAACGCGGGAAAGATAATTTTTATACCCGTGACTCCACACCAGCTTATGCACATTCGTTTTTACTGACCGGCATACTTTCTACAGACTACACCGATATTAAGGGAGACGGCATAACCGAAGATGATTTAGGTGACGGTGTAAAATTTAATTATAACCAGGTCTATGGAGGAAAGCATCAAAGTCCGTTTTATTGGAGAACACCAAATGCGGAAAATAAGGCGAACCACAATGAAGGTCTAAAAACCTACAACAGGGATGACAAAGGCTCCTATCTTTTTGGTAGTAAAGAAGTTTGGTACTTGAATTCAATTGTATCGAAAACAATGATTGCAGTTTTCAAAGTAAGCAATCGTACGGATGCGTACTCAGTTAAGGATGTAAACGGAGGTATCGATTTTTCCAAATCACTAAGGAAACTTGACAGTATTGAGTTGTTTTCGAAAGCTGATCTGATAAAGAACGGCACAAGAGCAAAGTCGATCAAGACAGTTCATTTTGAATACGCAACAGTCGCCGATGGACAATTATGTAAGGGCATCATTCCAAACGACGCAACCAAGGGAAAGCTGACACTTAAGAAAATTTGGTTTACGTATAATAGGAACAATAAGGGCCAAAGAAATCCATACATTTTCTATTATAACCCTGGGGCGGATAATCAACCAAAGGCCGCTTCTAACCCCAATTACAGTCCGAAGGAATATGACCGTTGGGGTAATTACAAACCTAGTACAAACCCGGGTGGCTTGAGTAACATGGATTATCCCTATGCAGTGCAGGATAGCGTTCAAGCCGCAAACAATGCATCTGTCTGGCACCTCACTGATGTAAAGCTGCCTTCAGGGAGCCGTATGCGCATTACGTATGAAAGTGATGACTATGGTTTCGTTCAACACAAAAGAGCAGTGCAGATGTTTCAAATTGCTGGCTTTGGAAATTCACCTCTTTCACTTCCTTCAAATAAACTTTACACATCTGTAAAAGCTGATAATGACTTTGTGTTTGTAAACAGTGCAACTCCGCTAAGCGGCAAAGCAGATGTCTACAAAACCTATCTACAGGGTCTGGAAGACCGGGATGGTAACTTAAAAATATATTTTAAGGTAGCAGTGCAAATGCCTTACGAAAACGATCGCTGGAGCACAGCCACAAAATATGAAATGGTGCCTACCTATGCTGAAGTAGAGAACTATGGGTTGGTTGGTAACGCAGGTTCTACCCGTTTTTGGCTTCAGTTGAGACGTATCGGAACAGCCGGTGCCCTTTCTAAAACAGCGCTGCAGTTTCTTCGGCTTAATCTTCCCTCAAAAGCCTATCCCGACTCTGAAATTGGTGATAACGTTAGTCCTGGTCAGGTTGTGAAAACGCTTGCGTCTTCTTTGCGGGAAATAAGAAATTCGGTTGATGGCTTTGATGACCAGCGTAAACGCAGTCATCATTGCGAAACCGTTGAACTTAATAAGTCCTTTCTACGCCTAGCTACGCCAAAATATAAAAAATATGGAGGTGGTATTAGGGTTAAGCGTGTGGAAATAAGTGATAATTGGAATGCTATGACCGGACAGAGAGAATCGAGTTATGGTCAAACGTATTCATACACCACCTCATATGTACGGGGCGTAAATGACACTATATCTATTAGTAGTGGTGTAGCAGCCTACGAACCGATGATTGGAGGGGAAGAAAATCCCTTTCGCTTACCGGTTGAATACACTGAAAAACTAGCCCTGCTTGCGCCGTCAAATTACATGTACACCGAAACCCCACTAGGAGAATCATTTTTTCCTTCACCGATGGTAGGCTACAGTAAAGTGCGGGTTCGTACAATTAATGCCAAATCGAAGTCTGCAAACGGTTGGACCGAGACAGAATTTTACACTACACGGGATTTTCCAACACATGTAGATAATACACCAATAGATAAGAGAGCTTATAACCCCAAATACAGCATTTTTAAGATAAATGCGATACATCACCTTACTGTATCTCAAGGTTTTCGTGTCGAACTAAATGACATGAACGGAAAACGGAAGGCAGAAGCTATTTATGCAGAGAACGATTCTTTAAGGCCTTTGCATTATACAGCAAACTTTTATAAAACTGAAAATGATCTCGCATTTTCGAAAAGGTTGAGCAATTCTGTGTGGGCAATTGAAGGCGCATCGGGGCGCATCAACAAACAAGCGCAGATAGGGAAAGAAGTCGAAGTGATGGTTGATGTTCGCGAGCAGAAGTCAATAACACTATCAGGCAATCTGGGCGTAAATCTCGACATCTCCCCTGGGCCGGTAATCCCGCCATTTTTGCTTTTGCCTTCATCCATACCATTGCCACAGCGCGACGAGAGCCGCTTTCGCTCCATTGCCATAACTAAAGTCATTCAACGGTATGGAATCCTAGATAGTATAGTTGTTGTAGATAAGGGCAGTGTTGTAAGTACTAAAAATCTGGTTTACGACGGGGAAACCGGGCAGGCTTTGGTTACTCGTACAAACAACGAACACAGAGACCCGGTATTCAATTTCAGTTATCCTGCAAGGTGGGCTTACAGTGGCCTCGGCATGGCCTACGAAAACATTAATGTGCTTCTACATAATAAAAAAATGGAGCAAGGGAAACTCGTTGAGCAAAATGAAACAGCATCGCCCGCAGAAAAATTCTTTGAAAGCGGCGACGAAGTATGGCTGATCAGTGCTAAAAAAGCCACAGTTACGCCGAATACACATGATGCCTGTGGAGTCCTTATCGATGGCGAATGGGAAAAACCGTTTAAAAAGTTATGGGCAGTAGACGCTTCCAAAGGCAAGGAAAAGGACCAAGGAATATATTTTATAGATGAAGATGGAAAGCCGTATACAGGTGTAATACATAAAATGAGAATTATTCGGTCTGGCAAACGAAATTTTACAGATGCAATGGCTGGAGGGATCACTTCACTGGCAAATCCAGTGAGAGAAATAACGCTTGGTGATAGCCGTATTGTAATTGACGAAAATACAAAAGTGCTGAATGCAACGACAGCGACATTTAAAGATCTATGGCATGTAGAGAACACTTTGTATGAAAAGGATTCTGTGATAACGGTGATCCGTGATTTTGATACAGTTTTGACCGCTTCTGACGTGAGCAGAGTTGGTAGTTTTCGCAAGATTGCGGATCGGTACCCAGTTAATTTTCCGGCAGTGTCTACAAACAATGTTCTTGCCAGCTTCAATAATATTGGTAGCACATTCAAATGCAATTCCAGGCAAGTTCAGTCAAAATCTATAATTCGTTTTAACCTTTCATCTATTCCCGCAAGCGCCACTATTCTCAGTGCCAACATATCTTTTAAGGCGCGGGTTCCTGATAAAATATTCCCTGTTATGAGGCCCTGTAAGACTGGGAAACAAAGCTATGATTGGACTACTGCGACAAACTATTTCTCTGGTGACAACAGGGCAACATTAAAAAGGATTACAGCCAACTGGGATGGAAGAACCAATTATGACAACTTTCTTACAGCGGATATAAACGGCCTTACTCCGAGCGCCATCAACCTGGACAACATACAGTGTCAAGCACTAATTCAAGACGCGATTGGTAAGCCCACATTTGGTTTTATGTTTAATCTGATAAAACAGGGCTATGTCAAAAGTAGTGTTAATGAAATTGATTACTTAAGCCTATGCGGAAATTCACAAGATTACGACGGACTGAACCTATGCACCTTTAAAGGTGGTCCGATTTCTTGCCGCTGTGTAGCACCTTCCTTGAGGGTCTCATGGAGAACCACAGTTGATACTACCATTAAGCTGTGTCGCAACAATATTACTGATGTCACGAATCCGTACCGTTGGGGCATACTCGGAAATTGGCGAGTGGACAAAACAATTGCCTACTACGC
>JBGTIL010000162.1:0-2267 GCA_041745695.1 Chitinophagaceae bacterium
TTCCCTCGTCGCAGATCACCAGTTCCTCCACGATACCAGGCGCTTTTTGTAGTTGGGCCTGTACCATGATCCGGAACGGGCTGTGTGCTGGTGTCTGCCGCACCAAAACAAACTTACTGGCAAACAGACCTTCGCGCTGCAACAGATCAACCAGTTCGTTTTTTCGTTTATATGGAAGCAGCAGGAAGCAACTGCCTCCCGGTGCCAGCTTCTCCGACAGTAATGCAAACAGATTGTTCCAGGTCAATGCAGTACTATGGTGCGCCCTGTTCTTTGCTGCCGTAGCCGCCACTAATTCAGTCTCATAAAAAGGAGGATTGCTTACAATGATATTGTACCCGGTGGCTTCATGGTGAAGTATGTTGTTGTTCACAATCCTGATCCTTTCGCCAAAGGGTGCTGCGGCTATGTTTGCTTCAGCCTGTTCCGCGGCGGCTGCATCTATTTCAATGGCGTCGATAAGTACCTGGTGTTTTTGCGCGATCATCAGTGACAGTAAACCCGTTCCTGTGCCGATGTCGAGCAGGCGGGCTCTGGGGGATTGCATAGAAATGTGAGCTGCACACCAGGCTCCAAAGAGGCAGCCATCGGTTGTTACCTTCATTGCACAATGCGCTTGCTGCACTGTGAACTGCTTGAACGAAAAAAAAGAATTAGCCATGTTGTACCTGATCAGGAGGTGTTATTTCAGCACAGCTTTTCACCAGCTTTTAAACCGCCTCAGGCCAGACTGCCCTTGCGCTTGGCGCAACAGATAAGGGTGAAAAGTCGGACTGCAGGTACTTGTAATAACCTGTGAGTGCAATCATAGCGGCGTTGTCTGTGCAATATTCAAAAGCGGGAATGTAGGTGCTCCAACCCAGCTTTACACCCAGATCCGTAAATCGTTGCCTGAGTCCACTGTTAGCCGATACACCTCCGGCCAGGCAAACCTGCCTGATGCCGGTTTGCAAAGAAGCAGCCTGTAATTTTTTAAGCAGTATGGCCACAATTGTATGTTGTACGGAGGCGCAAAGATCATTGAGGTTTTGCGTGATGAAATCAGGATTCGTCTTCAGTTCTTTTTGAAGAAAATAAAGAATGGAAGTTTTTAATCCACTGAAACTAAAGTCGAGCCCGGGAACCTGCGGCTGAGCAAAACGAAACCTGTCCGGAAGCCCCCGTTTGGCATGGCGGTCAACAAGCGGTCCGCCGGGGTAGGGAAGTCCCAGCATTTTGGCTGCTTTATCAAATGCTTCACCGGCTGCATCGTCAATGGTATTTCCAATTACCTCCATTTTGGTTGGGTTGTGGGCTAATACGATCTGTGTATGACCGCCACTAACGGTGAGGCACAGCAGCGGAAATTGGGGCTTGTTGGTGCCAATCAAATTGGCCACTACATGGGCCTGCATATGGTGCACAGCCAGTAAGGGTTTTTGTAAACCAAGTGCCAGTGATTTTGCAAACTGAGCCCCTACCAGTAAAGAACCAATCAATCCGGGCGCCTGCGTAAATGCAATGGCGTCCACATCTTCCAGGCGGCAAGCTGCGCCAGACAAAGCAGCCTCTACCACCGGAACGATATTCTGCATATGGGCGCGACTGGCCAGTTCGGGTACCACACCGCCATATTGGCTATGCACTTTTTGGTCGGCAATGATATTTGATAAAATAATTTCATCCTGGCACACGGCTGCCGAGGTTTCGTCACAGGAAGATTCAATGGCTAGTATGGTGGGCATAAAATTCCGTTAGTTGAAGCGCCAGAAGGTTAGTGCTATTTGCTAAAATACAATTAAACTGTTTTCACAATCTAAAGCTCAGGCACCAACGCGGTTCCCCGTTTATGTTAAGAACAACAGGCTAAGGCTAACTCCGGATAGCCACCACAGGGTCTAGCCTGGAAGCCCTGTAAGCGGGTATAATGCCTGCAAGCAGTCCTACAAAAATGCAAATACCTATACCAATAAAAAGCAGGGATGTTGAGATGAAAATGGGGAAATCTAGCGCGGCACTTATGATTTTGGTAAGACCGAAAACAAGCAAGATTCCAATCAGTCCACCGATGATACAAAGAAACGCAGATTCAAGCAGGAATTCCGTGAGAATAACCCCGCTCTTCGCGCCGATCGCTTTCTTCAATCCTATCTGTGACGTGCGTTCTTTTACAGATACGAACATGATATTGGCCACCCCAAACATTCCAACGATCAGCGACAGGGCAGCAATCGCCCATCCACCGAGGTTCACGCTTACAAAGGCCTGGCTCATGATCTCGCTAAAAT
>JBGTIL010000163.1:0-2325 GCA_041745695.1 Chitinophagaceae bacterium
GGTATATAAGTATCCAGCTGGGTTTGGGCGGATGGCAACCGTAT
Source organism: Chitinophagaceae bacterium (assembly GCA_041745695.1). GTDB lineage: Bacteria > Bacteroidota > Bacteroidia > Chitinophagales > Chitinophagaceae > Flavisolibacter. The sequence goes on from JBGTIL010000163.1 coordinate 45, forward strand.
GACGCCAATTATGTGGGCACCAAGGGTTATGGAGATTGCAAAGCATTGAGTAATTTTATGCTTAGCCTGTTGAAGGAAGCAAATATCAGGTCGCAGTATGCCGTTATCAAAGCAGGAGCAAGAGACCATTATATGATCGAAGATTTTCCTTCTAATCAGTTTAATCATGCTATTCTCTGCGTCCCTCTTGCAGCTGATACTGTGTGGCTGGAGTGCACGAGTCAAACTACACCGGCTGGCTATATGGGCGATTTCACCGGCAATCGCAAGGCCCTGTTGATCGATGAAAATGGAGGCACACTTGTGTCTACTCCCCGTTACGGACTTGCAGAGAACCTGCAACAGAGAACAATCACAGGTAAGTTGGATGCAGAAGGCAGCCTGTCTCTTTTGGTAGATACACGCTATCATTCTGTACAGCAGGATAACCTGCACCAGTTGATCAACGGGCTTTCTAAAGAGAAGGTCAAAGAGGTTTTACAGGAAGGCCTACACCTGGCAACGTATAATATCAACAACTTTTCATACAAGGAGGAGAAAGGCTCTAAACCGCATATCAATGAAACACTGGATATTTTTGTTAATAACTACGCCACTGTTTCGGGAAGGAGACTTTTCCTGGTGCCCAATCTCCTCAACCGTAGCAATACCAAACTAAGCATCGATACCACCCGGAAGTACGATCTCTGTTTTGACTATGCCTTCCGCGATGTAGATTCAGTGCAGATTGAGGTTCCCGAGGGCTATGAATTGGAAGCGATGGCATCACCTGTGATTCTCAAAACAAAATTTGGCACCTACAGTTGCATCACTAAACTGGAGGGCAGTAAAGTTACCTATCTGCGTATCCAGGAGCAATTTACAGGACGCTACCCGGCAAAAGATTATAGTGAGCTGGCGCGCTATTACGCCGACATCTTTAAATCCGACAGATCCCGATTGGTGCTCGTAAAAAAAGGTTAACCTGTTTCTTTCGTACGGATACACGCGGCTGGTTTGTCGAAGCGTCCATGTCCTGCAACCTGACAGGCAAACAGTGCTGGGAACCAACCACCTTAATCACTGGACCTACACCCACCGGAGAAGCTTTACAAACTGTCGCACTCCCTATTATGTTGATGACTTTCGGGCAGTAAAACTTTCCCGCCAGTGCCATTCTTGCCGAATAGTAAAAATTGGATTCCTGTTTGTGAATACAATGCAGATCGTTAAATACAGATCTGTAAAATATGAATCTATCCAACTTCACCATAAAGGCTTCAGAGGTTATACAAAGCGCACAGCAGGCTGCCTTCAATAACGGAAACAGTAATATTGAAACAGAACACTTGTTGAAAGCGCTGCTGGATGGACAAGAGTCGCCGGTAGAATATCTATTGAAGAAGAACGGCGTGAACATCGAGCAACTTAAAACAAAAATTAGCGAAGCTCTGCTAAAACTGCCCAAGCAGTCGGGTGGAGAACCTGCTCAGCAGGTAAGCAGAGAAGTGAATAATACGGTGCTGCGTGCAGGGTCTGTCATCAAACAGTTTGGTGATGAATTTATAACACCCGAACACCTGCTGCTTTCGATCGTTCAGGGAAATGACAATACAGCCAAGATGCTGAAAGGATTCGGGGTTACTGAGAAAGGTATCTCAACAGCGATCAAAGAATTACGCAAGGGTGCAACTATTACTTCGCAGTCTGCTGAGACGCAGTTCAATGCCCTGAACAAGTATGCCCGTAACCTGATTGAAGCAGCCCGCAACGGCAAACTCGATCCGGTGATTGGGAGGGATGAAGAAATTCGAAGAACCTTACACATACTTACCCGTCGGTCCAAGAACAATCCTATTTTGGTAGGTGAGCCAGGCGTGGGGAAAACAGCCATAGCGGAAGGTCTGGCAATCAGGATTGTCAATGGTGATGTGCCGGAAAATCTGAAATCAAAAGTGATCTTTTCTTTAGACATGGGGCAGCTCATAGCAGGAGCAAAATATAAGGGTGAATTTGAAGAGCGGTTGAAATCTGTCGTAAAAGAGGTGGCTACCAGTGACGGTGAGATCATTCTTTTTATTGATGAAATTCATACACTGGTGGGCGCCGGTGGAGGTGAGGGCGCTATGGATGCCGCCAATATTTTAAAGCCCGCATTAGCAAGGGGTGAACTAAGAGCAATAGGTGCTACCACGCTGAACGAATACCAGAAGTACTTTGAGAAAGACAAAGCACTCGAAAGACGCTTTCAGAAGGTAATGATAGACGAGCCTTCGATAGACGACGCCATATCTATTTTGCG
>JBGTIL010000164.1:0-7235 GCA_041745695.1 Chitinophagaceae bacterium
AACTACTTTATCTGTGTAAACGGTTTCTACTTTATCACCCGATTGCTGGTTGGGGATCACAATCACTTCCTGCCGGCTGATCTCCTGATCGCGCTCTTTGGGTGTGTAGTTGAGTATCACGCGCTGCAATTCAGCATCAAAGCTGTTTGATTCGGTATAAGTGTTGCTGAATTCATCGGATGAAAGATCGGGGAGCGCTAAAAATTCTGCTGCATACTGTTTAAATTCTTCTCTTTTTATATAGGTGGTGTCCGATACCCCGGCTGTGGTTACAACTTTCACGATGCTGTTGAGCGAACTGTCTACCGATGCTACCTGGCTTTTTAAAAAAGAAGAAACAGGGAAGAATTTCCCGTTGTCCCCTTCTGAATTGGGCTTTTGTTTACAGGCAAACAGAGATAAAAATAAAACCGATAAGAGGCCTGTCTTCATGACGTAAAAATAACACCAATCCTTTTAATATGTTTTTGCTTGTTAAGCACTTGGGTTAAGGTGATCAGGCATCATTCTGTGCCGGGCAACAGATAGAGCTGTGAGCTGTGTTGCTGAGTCAGGTCGTAATGGTGACTCCTGAAAAATAAAAAATCCTGCCTTTGAAAAAGGCAGGACACAAAAGCAATTAGTTTAGCCCTGTGGGTTGAAAGCAGGACTTACTTGTTCTTATTCAGAGAGACACCGACCTTCAATCCAAAATCAAACAGGTTTTCTCTCACCGGATATTCTGTAACAAAACTCGAAAGCACCTGATACCGTATTTGCGGACCAACCTGCCAATTCATTTTTCCTGTTGAATAAGCAACAAAGGTTTCAAAACTTGTATTCACATTCCACCGGCGCATCAACCAGGGAACTTCGGTGTAATTCTTATAATCTGTTGAAATCAGGTAAGCCCTGTCGCCCAGGATATACGTGGGTTGGAGCGTACCGGCTATACCGAAGCTTGCATTCCTGGTTCTTGCCACTCTTATTTCTGCACCCACTGGTGCTGACACCTGGAAATACATATTCTGCAGCCAGTTGGCATTTCCGCCGCCGAAATTGCGGTAATTAGTAGATGTTCCAACGTAATTGATACCGGAAGGACTATTATTCAGCGCAATCTGGGCAACTTCTGTAGGATAAGTAAAAGCTTTGATATCGTAGCGGCTGATATTGAACTGAAGACCGGCACGCACCCTTGCATTGTCAGCTACTTCGTACTTGGCTGTGAAACCAAGCTCCAGCCCCATGTCGGGCTTATGGGTAACTGCATCGTTTACATTGTACAGCACTGCATAATTGATAGTGGCGTTTGGCTGCGGCACTGAATTAAGGTAAGCCTTGTTCTCAGAAAGTTTTCGGTAGCTTACAGTAGGCGCGAAGAAAACCTGGAAGCTTAGTTTATTCTTTTTTTGTTTCAAATTCAACTTACTCACAGCATCAGCAGGCAGAGAAATTTCTGAATCCACTTTATCTGTAATGGAAGTTGCTTCCGCATCTGGTGCACTTATTTCTGGTACACTTATTTCCTCTTGTGGTACGCCACTTGAATCAGCAATGGCTAAGGACATTTCTGTGATGAGCGCAGGCTCCACTGCTGTTGCAGACGAGGGTGCAGGTGCTTGTGTAATGCTGCCTTCAACTTCTGAAACCTCAATGGCATCAGGAGTTTGCGTGACGGGTGGTCTGCCAACCACTGGCACTTTGATTTGCCTGATCACAGCCAATTTCGGTGCAGCAAATGTTTCCAGGATTGATTCACGCCTAATTGCTGCATCCCCCGCTTCAGGCATAGAGGCTATAGATAGTTCTGTTGCTTTTCGAAGTATCGATTTGGAAATGGAGCTTCTGGCCGTGTTGGTAGCAACCCTGGTGGCAACTGGCTTAACAACCTCCTTATTCTGTATCAGGAAGTATCCCAGAAGTGTGGTAATCAGAAAAAAGACGCCTGATGTGATGCCGGTCTTTCTGCGTCGGTCTCTGAGGCGGTTTGAAATGGAAGTCCAGGAATCTTCGGATGGGTGCATACGGAGGCCGTCGGCACTTTGCTTTAAAAATTTTTCGAAATCATCCTTGTTCCTATCGCTCAACATAATGGCAGCTATTTTTGAATCATCTCCCGAACGCAGACCGGAGTTCGTGTGATTCCCTCGGTTTGTTGATGATATTCTTTTTTATCAAAACATCTTCCAGCATTGCTTTCGCTCTTGTATACTGGCTCCTGCTGGTACTTTCTTCAATATCGAGCATGTCGCCGATTTCCCGGTGCGAAAAACCTTCAATGGCGTATAAATTCAGCACCGTTCTATATCCAATTGGCAGCAACCTGATACACTCAACAACCTGTTTGGCCTGGATGATGGATGGAATCGCATCTTCCCGCACTTGCAAGGTTGTAGCGTGAATCAGATCAACACTTTCATTAAATTTCTTATTCTTTTTCAGAATATTAATGCATGTGTGAACAGTGATCCTTCTTATCCAGCCTTCCAGTGAACCCCGGTTCTCAAAAGTGTGAATCTGTGAAAACACTTTTATAAAACCTTCCTGCAACATATCTTCCGCATCCTCCCTGTTGTGCCCATAGCGATAGCATACGGCAAGCATTTTCGGACTGTACCGCTGGTACAATTCCTTTTGCGCTGTAGCCTTGTTCTGAACACATCCTTGTAAAATGGCTTCCTCGGTCATATTTTCCGTGTGGGGTGCCTGTAAGTTAGACAATTTATTGCCTCGTTCGCTGCACCAACAATTAAAGAAAGTAAAAAGAGTACAGAAGCAAATCTGTGCCCGGAAAACAGACTGTCTATTAAAAATTGGTACGTAAAGCCAGGAAAACATTCCTGCCTGGCGCAGAAAATCCGGATGCGAAATACCGGTAGTTGCGGTCAAGCACATTTTCTATTCCGGCTTGAATGGAAAACTTTTTGTTCAGCGTCAGCGTCGACTTTAGGTTGAGCGTGAACCAGGAAGGTGTTCCATCAGCCGTGGCATATTGAAGGTTATCTTCTCCTCCCGGGTTATAGTCTTTCAGCCGCTTCCACCCGTTGTACAGGGCATATATTTCGATAAAAAATGTGGGGCGGGTATAGGAAAAACCTGTTTTGCCAAACACCGGGGGTATGTGGTCCAGGGGCAGCCTACCCATGTGCGCACGCAGCAGCCTGCCGTAGGTATAATTAACCGAGGACGAGAATGCATAACCGCCCTGTAACGTGGCAGTCACGGCGGCACTAAAGCCGTACAGAAATGCCCTGTTCACATTTTGATTGGCAAACACTTTTACCCGTGTTCCGTTGTAGGTCACGGTGTCTGCACCGTTTAAAAGAAATGGTGCAAGGGCGATCGCATTATAAAAGCGGCTGTAGAAAGCGGTAGCTTCCACCTGCACGTTCCTGCTCACTTGTTGCTTCACACCCAGGTCCATATTGAAAGTGTACTCCGGACCGATCTCCGGGTTTGGAACGATCAGTTGCTGTGCTGCCGTATTTGATTCGAAGATGCGCGCTGCATCATCAATGTTGGGTGAGCGAAAACCCGTTGCCACTCCAAGATTGATGCGGGTGAGCGTGGAAGGCATGTACACCAGTCCAAGATTGCCTGTTACTGCAGTGTTGTTTTGTTGTATTTGAGTGAAAGGGAAATTGAAAAAAGAATTATCATTTATGCTTGAATGAAGCGATGTGGTCTGCAAACGGATGCCATCGTTCAGCACCAGTTTTCCCGCTTTTATTTTTAGGAGGTGCTGGGCGTACAACCCAAGTGTATTCATATTATTAAACCCGTTGGGATAGCGACTATCCAGCGGACTTATGCTCCCTGTTTGAATGTTTGTCCGATGAGCCCGCGAGTGTACCTTGTTCCATTGTCCATCAATACCTGTAGTGAGTTCGTGGTTTCCCCTCAGCAGGCGGCCGTCGAGTGTAAAGCCCAAAACATTGAGCTTTTCGTTTCGGTTGTCGAGCCGGTCATATCTTCTGTACTCGCGCTGGTGGCGGCTTTCGCGGATGTGCTGGTAAGAAATAATTCCTTTGACTCCGTCGAAGAACAGGGTTTTGGCAGTATTAATTTCATAGGCGGCAAGCACCCTGGTTTGTGGTCCATAATACCATTCTGCAAAGCGCAGTTTCCCGTTCCTTACATCCTGCAACCGGTCGTAACGGGGTATGTTGGTGCTGCCTGAATATTGGAGATTCACGGCGTGACTTATTTTGCCGGATGGTTGGTACAGCAGTTTATGTGTTACGTCCCATTGACTATATCCTGAATAGCGCTGGATCCGTTCATCAGGATTTTTAACGATGCTGTCGATTCCATCAATAGAGGCAATGTATTGGAGCCGTTTTCCGAAAGCGGGATAGTTGCGGTGGTCGCGCGTTCCCATCCGGCTGTCGGCGAACTGGCTGTAATTATAGGATTGTAACCATCCCCATTTACGGCCGCCAATGCTTATATCAAAGTGCCCTGTTTTTTCTTTATTGGCACTGCTGTACCGCAGCAAGCCCGCGCCTGTTATCAAAGGGTTTCCAGTGATACTTAGTTTAGGTGCTTTTGTGCGAAAATGGATTACGCCACCCAGGGCGTCACTACCAAACAGCGTAGAGGCCGGACCGTACAGAACCTCAACCCTTTCCAGCATGTTCTGGTCGATGGTGATGGCATTTTGAAGGTGCCCCGACCTGTAAATGGCATTGTTCATGCGGATGCCGTCAATCACAAGGAGCACCCTGCTTGCTTCAAACCCACGTATGACGGGGCTGGCCCCTCCCTGCTGGCTTTTTTGCACAAATACATTGCCTGTATTCTGAAGTAGATCACCTGTATTCTGCGCGTTCGACCGGGCAATCTGGCTGCTGGTGATGACATCGATTTTCTGGACAATATTTTTCCGGCGTTCGGCAAACTTGTTTGAATAAATGATCACCTCGTCGAGGTCTTTTTCTTTTATAATGGTATCGGTTTGCCCTGCCACCCACAGTGAAAGGATAAGAGACAGGCAAAGGCTCCCGGTTTGTTTCAGGGTCACGAAGGGAAGGGATAAGTATGTTTGAAAATGGGCGATAGTACAATTTTTTTTGAGCACCCGGTTGGGGCCTCCATGGTCATCGTCATAAGCACGTAAGTATAAGTTTCTTCAGGCGTTTTTTTGCATCTGATGATCGAACATGCATTTACGACTGCCACTAAGAAACAAGTACATCTCCGGTCATTTCTACTGGCACAGGTAATCCCATCATGCTTAAAATGGTGGGCGCAATATCGCCCAATTTTCCTTTTTTAACACTGCCTCTCCACTCCCGGTCAATAATGAATAAAGGAACCGGGTTGAGTGTATGAGCGGTATTGGGTGAGCCGTCGCTATTGATCATGTAATCGGCATTGCCATGGTCGGCGGTCAAGAATATAGTATAATCCTGCCTAAGAGCTGCAGTGACCACGCGTTGCACGCAGGCATCTACCGTTTCTACTGCTTTTACAACGGCCCTCCAGATGCCGGTATGCCCTACCATGTCGGCATTGGCATAATTCAGGCAAATAAAACTTGCAGCTCCCTTCTCAATCTCTGATATAACTGCATCCGTCAATTCAGGGGCACTCATTTCCGGCTGAAGGTCATAGGTAGCCACTTTCGGAGAGGCTGCCATGATCCTCTTTTCTCCTTGAAAAACAAGCTCGCGCCCACCGCTAAAAAAGAATGTAACGTGTGGGTACTTTTCTGTTTCTGCCATACGCAGCTGCTGCAAGCCATGTTGCTCGATGACCTCGCCGAGGGTGTTATTTAAATTGTCTGTATTGAAAATCACATTGACACCTATGAAACTTGCATCATATTCCGCCATGGTGGTATAATGAAGGTCAAGCTTGTGCATGTTAAATTCGGGTAGGTCGGTCTGTGTCAGCACTTTACTTATCTCCCGGCAGCGGTCTGTGCGAAAGTTGAAACAGAGAACGGCATCTCTGCTTTTTATAACTGCAGTGGGTTTGCCCGCTTCATTCAGGATAATGGTAGGCTTGATAAATTCGTCGGTTATATTATTCTGGTAGTTATGGTCCATGATTTCCGAGGCATTGTTTCCGGTTTCCCCTTCGCCCAGCACAAGCGCATTGTAGGCCAGCTGCACCCGCTCCCAGCGGTTATCGCGGTCCATAGCAAAATACCGCCCGCTGATGCTGGCCAGTTTACCAACGGTCCTGTGGGCGTGGGCCTCCAGTTCTTTGATAAATGCAGCTCCACTCCTCGGGTCGCAGTCTCTTCCATCGGTAAAGGCATGTATGTACACTTCTTTCAAACCTTTGTCATCACAAACATCCAGTATTGCCTTCACGTGGTTGATGTGTGAATGAACACCTCCGTCGCTAACCAATCCTATAAGATGCAGTGGCTTTTTGTTTTCCAGTGCATAGTATATAGAAGCCAGTAATTGTGGATTGCCGGCAAACAAGCCTTCTCTGATAGCAACGTTGATCCGCTGCAACTCCTGGTATACAACCCTGCCTGCCCCCAGGTTCAGATGTCCGACCTCGGAATTACCCATCTGTCCTTCAGGTAATCCCACTGCCTCACCGCAGGTGGTGAGGGTAGTATGCGAATAAGTATGGTATAGAGAGTCGACAAAAGGAGTATTGGCTGCTTGCACCGCGTCTGAGAGTGGATGCTTGCCCAGTCCCCACCCGTCCATAATCAGCAGAATTATTTTTTTTTCCGGCATAGCTGTTTAAAGTTAAAGGGTGCAAAGCTATAAAAAGCTGAAGGTTTTGTTTATATTAGCTCTACTACCAAAACTGACCCATACTGTGGCACACTTTTCGTCACGGCGGGTGCAACAAACATTACCCATGCAAAAACTTTTTACTTTAACCATCACTGCTGCGCTCTTCCTGCTAACAGCATTTAAACCGATAGCCGGCCTCGACGACGTTATCTCCGCACTGCGGGCAGGTAATGCGACTGAACTTTCCAAGTATGTAGATGACAACATTGAAATTTCTTTGCCCGACAAAACGGACAGCTACAGTCGTGCACAGGCGCTAATGATCCTGCAGGACTTTTTTGCCAACAACAGTGTCAAAGGCTTTGAAGTAAAACACAAAGGCGACAATGGAGGCAACCAGTTTTGCATTGGAACGTTGCAAACCAAAGCAGGGAGCTACCGCACTACTGTTTTTATGAAATCAAAGAATGGTAAGCAACTGGTTAAAGAGATCAAATTTCAGTCAATGTAAACCGTCACAACCCTTTCTCACTTCCTGCTTTC